>NZ_RQVG01000004.1:0-135086 GCF_003992195.1 Veillonella sp. 3627
AAACCACCATGATTTAAATAACACCCCATCTACTGAAATCATTAAAAAAGATATAAAAGAAATAGAAAAATACATTACTGCCATACGATATGCTTTTGCAGAATTTAAAGAAAAAGATATTTCTATTACCAAAAATATGATTTGTGCACTCCATAAAGTATTATTATCTGATAATGTACGAGGTGCATCTAAAGCTCCTGGCCAATTTAAAACAGAACAAAATTATATAGCAAATAATACTCTTGGTAATTTCACACCTTTGCCACCTTACCTAACTAATGAATATATTGAGAATTTAGTTAATTACATTAATACTGCTGATGAAATTACAAATTTAATAGCAATCGCAATTATACATGCACAATTTGAAATGATTCATCCATTTAAAGATGGTAATGGTCGTGTTGGACGTCTATTAATCCCTTTATACCTATTTATTAAAGGTTCTATTCCGTATCCTGTTTTTTACATAAGTCGTTATTTTGCTGCCAATGACAACAAATATAAAGAATGTCTTCATAATATCTCTCAATCTGATATTGACTCATCTAACTATTATCAAGCATGGGGAGAATGGATTACATTCTTTCTTTATGGTGTCGAAGTAGAAAGCAAACTTCATATTCAGTCTGCCCAAAATATTATTTCTCTCTATAAAGAAATGATAGAACATGTAAAAAAAACAGAACACATACAAATTATAGATTTTATTTTTTATAAATTGCGTGTTACTCCTAATGATATTATTAATCAAATACAATTAAATAAAACCGCTGTTTATAGTACCTTAAATTTATTAACTGAATTAGGTTATCTATCTAAATTGGGATCGCCAAGAAAAAGTGTTTTCATCTTTACCAAATTAGTAGAAATCCTAGAATAAGTATATAAAATTACTATTTTAAAAACTTAGTCTTACTTAAGTTTCTAAAAATGCTATTTTAAAAACTTAATCTGATATATCTCTCATTATATTGGACTATATTTTTTAATAGTCCACTACACATAAAAATAGGCTCTTTGCCAAATGTGGGGCTGCTCATATGAAATGTTCTTAGCACTAGCTATTTAAATAGCTAGTGCTATTCTTTTTGCTTAATAGAAGTATACGAACTCTGAAGCGTTCAAAATGACGTAACCCATAACTTATTCTCTTTAACACTTTAATATTATTATTACATCCTTCTGTAAACCCATTGGAATAGGGTAATACAAAGGCATTAAGAATTTGAGGGAACAAGTTGGTAAAGGAAGTTTTAAAATTGCTAAACTCTGGTAGATGACTATTATCTACTGCATTCAACCATAACTGTATATATCTTTCTATGTTAGGTATGCTGTATGTCTTAAATATCTTTCTAAAGGCTAATCTGAGCCCATATGCCCGTCGTAGATCATTGGATATACGCAATATTTCTAGCAGCTTTACTCGCTCGCTTTCAGTTAATTTGTTAGGATTCTTCATAAGAACCCTTCGGTTATATTTGAGAGTTCTAGAGTGTGCCACTAGTCTCTTTTGCTCACGCTTACGTACACGCTCAAGAGCCCAGTCCACCAAGCGACATACATGATAACGATCTGCTACAATATGTGCATGAGGGAACATAGTTTGCATCACTAACCTAAATAATGGAGACATATCCATAACGATGTATTTAACCTGTTCTCTAGCTTCTTTAGAAAAGATTTTGAAATATTGGATAAGAGCACGTGTATCTCGCTTAGGTAAAATATCCACTACAGAATGATTCTTCAAATCGGTTATGATGACTTGGTACACGTGCCCCTCAGCATTCCCTTTATATTCATCAATACCTAGTACAGTAGGTAATTGCGCAGGCTTTGGAATAGCTATTTTAGAGCAATACCGAATGACTGTTGAGACAGAAACATTACTACGTTTAGCCATCTCAGTGAAAGATCCTTTTTCACCGAGTTGTCTAAATAGATATTCCATATTAGTTTTACTAAGTCGCAAATAACGGCAAACAAAAGGGTTCTTTCCTATGAAAGTGTGATTACACTTCTGACATTTGTAACGTCTTTGCAAGTAGGTTGCAGTCACTGTATGATGCTGTGTAGCGCCAAATTTGATGTCTCTAGGGCGTTTACCTTTAGACTTTCTAGTACATGCTCTACAATGTGGACATACTTGCTCAACTACTGGCATCTCTAGTGTAAAATGAATAGAACCGTCCTCATTTACTCTTGTATGTTTGATATATTCCTCTTTAATTTTAAAGATAATTTCTGTATAATTAACTGTAGACATATATGACTCATCCTTCCTTAATTGTGTGGTTACTTTTATGATACGGTATGAGTTTGTATATGTCTATTTTATTGCAACAAAAAATGTTGGTGGCTACTCTTATATGAGTAGCCCCAACATTTGGTATAGAGCCGTTATAATAACTACAAGATCTATAGAGAGTGTTTTTATACTTAACTACAAATTATAATTTATCAAAAGATAAACTATTTTACTTCAGCCCAACCTAAAGCAGCGCGTTTTTCATCCATATCTGCCAAGATTTTCTCAGCTACTTTAGCAGGATCAGTATTTACATACATAACAGAGCCTAATGTGTGTTTAGTGTCTTCTTTCAACCATTTTGTTACAGCATCAGAGCCTTGTGTAGGTGGCTCAACACAGTGGTAAGAATTAATCCCCATCAAGCGGAAGCCAAGGGATGCATCGATACCTTTTTCGTTAGACCATTCAGGGCTAGACATAGCAAATGGCAATTGAGGTAAGTTAAGGCCTAATTCAGCCGCAATACCACCAAAGATACCAGAAGAACGAGCATTATCTACACATTCACCAACATGCCATACTGGTGGTTGATCATCACCCAAGAACTCTTGTAATGCAGGACTACATTTTTTAATAGCATCTGTATTACAGTAACCAAGTTTCATCAATGGGAAGGATGCACAACCATTTGTTAAGATGATACAACCATTTTTAATAAGTGTATCAACGATATCTACAGTAGCTTTTTCGTAGATAACGCGAGGGTTAGAACAACCTACTACGTTAACGATACCACGAACTTTGCCAGATTTTAAAGCCTCTGCCAATGGTTTGAATGAACCATAATGTTTAACAGTAGATTCTGGAGAGAAGCCAACTTCTGCAGTGATTTCGTATGGTGGAATGAATACAGGCATACCTTTACGCAATTCATGCGCTTCAAGAGCACGATCCAAAATTTTGCGCGCCAATTCTTTTGTCTCAGATAAGTTAGTATGGTGATGATCGTAACCAATATGCTCAGCACCTGGCAAACGAGCTGCATCAGATGTAGTAATAACTTTTGTGTTAAAGCAACGTGCTACGTCCATGATAGCAGGATATACGTCTTGAACGTCAGCTACCCAGCAATCAAGAGCGCCAGTACCAAGTACAAGTTCAGCACCGATAGCATTACACAATGGAATTACATTTTCATAACGGTACATACTGGATAAGCCAGAGCAGCAAATACCGTAGAATTGGATGCCTTTAGCACCGATAGCTTTTGCTTTTTCTAAATACTCTTCGGACGCACCAATTGTACAAATTTGAGAAACCAATGTTGGTAAGTGACCATGAACAGCTATATTAACATAACCTTTTTTCAAAGCACCAATATTAACTTTGGATGTACGGCGACCGCCTTGACCGAATAATGCATCAGTAGCGATATCTGCAGCTACTACACCAGTAAATGTGAAAGCAAGACCACAACGCAAGAATTGTTTCATATTACTTTCCCAATCGCCATCTGTACCTACGGTTGTACGATGATATGCATCAAAGGCTTCATTGTATGCGGAAACAGGCAAGATATCCAAGTTTTTCCAAACTTCGCGACGCTCTGCAGGAGCCAACGCTGTAATTGTTTTATATTCACCTGGCAATGCACGGCTCAAATCTTCGAGCAATACATCCGCTAAATCATTAGCTACTTCTTTTAAAGAACGACCTTCTTCAGGGATGTTGAAAGCCTTACATACAGTACGGATTTTTTCTTCCCCTAAAATCGGAATATCCAATTGGTCATTAGCAGCAGCTTTCAAAGAAATCAAAATTTCACGAGCATGCGCACCATGTTGAGTCAAACCACCTGCAGCAGCACGTGTCATATTACGAGCTACGATGAGGTCAGCATCGGCACCACAAACACCACGAGGGCTCTTAGGTGTAATTTTACATGGGCCCATGAAACAGATACGACAACATATACCAGCAATACCAAATGTACATTGTGGTTGTTGTTTATCAAAACGATCAAATACTGTATCGCAACCAATTTGCTCCATGCGGAGAATCATTTCGCGCACAGCAGGATCTGGTGTTTGTTCGATAACATCTTGTTTGGTAGGCCATGTTTTTCGATATTCAGCAACGGCTTTCATGTAGTCATTTACACCATGTTCATGAGGCACGCCTGGTTCATGAGTGTGTGGCACCCATTTATCCGTTGGTAGTGCTTTGTCATGACTGTGATCATGGTCGTGATCGTGATGGTGACCGCCACAATGGCAATGGTCATGATGATTGTCATGATCATGATGGTGATGATGTTCGCCATGGCTATGGTCATGGGTATTTTTGTTTTCCACATCTTTACTCATAATGAACCTCCTAGGGGCCTACATAGGCCAACCATCAATAACATGAAAACATATTCTACTTTTATTTCGATTTTTAAAACACTATACTTGTAGGTTTTAAACCCTACTCCTAAATAGGTTTTAAATTACCTTAAGTATATTCTCTGACTAGACATCTGTCAATTACTTTTTGAGATTTTTTTGACTCATTTTTATCAAGAAAGGCTGCATTTACTATATTTATCAAATTCGATATTTTCAGTTTTCCTTCACAAAGCAAAAGAGTTTAATTCCCGTAAATTGCAGGAATTAAACTCTTTAATCTATAGAATAATATATTTAGATATTGTTTTATATGAATTATTATCCGCAAGCAGTACTAAACACGCTAACATTCCATATGTATAATTTATAAGAGAGTTCGCAACGGCAATGGCTTTTTTATTTTCTATGCTAATGGCTAGCAAGATTTGCTCATCAAGTACGGGATAGCTTTCAAGAGCTTGAGTCACGAACAGATGGATAAAGGCCTACTAAAATACCTTAAGATTCCACACTAAAGTACGTAGATACAGGTAGTATTTTTTCTAAAAGTATGCTAAAATATATATATATATATAAAGAAGAGCCATCAACGTGTGAACGGCGTTAGGCTCATCTCAAACAACTTTAAAAGTGATGATGCCTAACGTGTTGAGGTGTGAGAGACCTCTTTTACGTTAGGCGTTTTCATTGCTTACTTATATAAGGTAATGATGTTAACTACCAATGTCAAAATAGAAATGATTAAACTAATCTCTTCATACTTCGTCATAGTACCACCTCCCCCCATAATAGGAAGAGATGAGCCCAACTCACGTTGATGACTCTTCAAGTTTTATTATAGCGCAAAATTTAGCAAATCGTTTATATAATGATTTGCTTTTTCCCAAAGGAACGCAGTTACGCGTAGAAAACTTGTGGCCGATCATACTGACTAAATAAGACAAACAAAAAAGAGCACGGTGTGCCCCCGAACAAACATTATGAAATACCGTTTGAGAGGGGGTATACCGTGCTCTTTCCTTTATCTAATTAAGACCGCCACAAGTTTTTATAGCGTTACAAGAGACATCTTATTCTGGTTGAATTGTAAAGGACAAGCTAGAGAAGTATTTAGTTTGTTCTCCTTTTGTTTCAGTTGGGAATGCTACTTCTACGCCTACTACGTTCACGCCGTTAGCAGCTACTGTAACCATTGCTTTACCTTGCGCGTCAGCTTGGCTTTCATTAGTCAAGTCGTTGAGAACGTCTTTGATCAATGGAGCGTTAGCATAAGGCATGCCATCTTTGAACACTTGGATTTCATAAGTGTCGCCTTTACGCAATGTCAATGGGTTAACACTTGGAACGATTTCGATTGGCATATTCAAACGTTCAGGTTTTACTGCTGCATTCCAGTAGTTTACATTGTATTTTACTGCATGAGTGGATTTTACCGCATTTGGTACATCTTTCATCATAGCTCTATGCGTTTTACCGTCTTTATCTTTTGTAAAGTAACCATAGTCAAATGTAGTTGCTGTTGTGCCTAACATTTCATTTTTTTCGATAGTTACATTGTGCTCATGAGGAATTACTTTCACGTTTAGCGGATTATACGCTACATCATATGCTTCAAAACTTTTTACCATAGATGGCATATATCCGTTATCTACAGGACCTTCCCCTAATACTAATGTTGGTTGATCAATACGTTCTGCAAACCATACGCCATGTGCAGACGCATTTGCTCCTACAGAGACTGCACCTACTAAAGCTAATGCAAGAATTGCTAACTTACTTTTTTTCATGATGGATACCCTCCTATGAAATATAAAATTTATAATACTTTTATTATACACCTTCTGAGAATGACTAGCAAGATTTATTTTTAATTATGAATTATTTCTATAACCAAATACAATAACTATCTATATATACAAAAAACGCATACTATTCTGTTATAGAATCAACTGAACTATACTTTCAAAAACACCTAAAATCACTGCAAATACTGGACGGATGATGGCTCCTAAGAATCCAAATTGTCCCAATACCAAAATACCGATAAAGAACCATAACTGAGCGCCCAATAATTTTTCTTGCCATTCATAAGGCACATATTGCAATAGCACATAAAATCCTATAAAGCCAGGCACTGGTAACATGTTAAAGACACCAAATCCGATGCACAGTGTCACAATATAGGACATAACCATTTGTAAACCTGTGCTCACTGTGCTGACTTGCATAGCCACAGACATACCAGCATAGGCTAAGAATGCCACTAAAATATTAGCGCCTAGACCTGCTAAAGCAATTTGTATCATCCCTGTCCGTGGATTTTTAAAGTGATACGGTGAAAATGGAATTGGTTTACTCCACCCTACGCTAGCAATGAGCATCACCAAAATACCAAGTAAATCAATATGAGCAAAGGGATTGATTGTATCTCTCCCCCATTGTCTCGGTGTCGTATCCCCTAGGTGGATGGCCATCTTCGCCTGAGCATAGTTAAATATAGATATAGCAATAGCGATAGCTGGCAGCATCGCAATATAATGAATCATATCTTTCATAGTATCTCCTTCTATCATTAAAACTGTTCCTTTTATTATACACGATAGTCGTCTCCTTCCTCCATAGGTGATAGAAAATTTCCTACCAGTCATACACCCTCCTACCAGTGAGTAGACAACATGCTTCATTCTATGCATACTGAAAGTAATCTATCTTTCACAAGGAGGCATCTTATGAGGCAGCAAAAAAAGTTCATCATTCCCATTCCTTATGAATTACTATACCACCTATATGTGACGAAACACATGAGCACAAGCACTATTGCCAAGCAATTACACTGCAGTCAAAGCACTATTTGTCAACGCCTACGAGACTATGAGATTCCTTTTCACAATAGAACTCCCTGCATCCCCAAAGAGGAACTAATTGCACTCTATACAAGTGGTACATCCATCAACGCCATCGCCCAGCACTTTCATGTGTCCTCTCGAACCATCTATAGCCGTTTACATGAATGGCACCTAAAAGAACCTCGCCCTAGTTCTTCCCTAACAGCATTACCTATCTCCTATATCCTAGAATCCTACGATAAAGGATCTAGTGCCGCCATGATTGGTCGAGAATTACAGGTGGCACCTTCTACGATTATTCATATCTTACAACGTCATGGTATTCCTCTTCGAAATAGTATGAAACGCATTGACTTACCTATCGATGATATTTGTCATCTCTATACACAACACAAACTCTCTACCATTCATATTGGTAAACTATATGATGTCAAAGCCTCTACCATTGCCTCGAGATTACGAGAACAAGGGATTATATTACGTGGGAATAAAGATCAACTTCCTACATACTCCATTATTTCTGACTATGTACAAGGTACCTCCTTACAACAATTAGCGAGCACCTATCAGACTAAGTATCATACTATTCGTAATCTATTAATCCGTCATGGGGTCTATCAAAAAGCACGACGTATCCGCGACTTCGCCCATGCTATACAGACCTTCCACCAACGAGAAGGACTTTCCATAGCTGAAATTGCCACCCATTACGGATGCCATCCAGAAACGATTCGTCGCATTGTAAAAGATATATTACCTAAAGAAAAATCTATCCATTGATATCCTTGCTATGCGCTCTAAAGTAACGTATACTAAAAGTAAGTCTATCATTATTTGAAAAGGAGTTCATCATGGAGTATATCTTTGCCCTACTACCTTACTTTACGATAGGTATCGTAGCAGCGTTTATCTCCCGGTTTACGGGGATTACCATCTCATTCTTACTAGTACCGACCCTATTATATTGGGGTGCTACACCAGTAGAGGTTGTGTCATTTATGTTGACATTCACTTTGTATAATACATTCACCTTAGAAACACAGGATGTACGATTAGATTTTAAAGAGTTGACCTTCTTTCCAGGTTGGAAGCTAGCGATCCCTCTTGTTATCTCTTTTGGATTAAGTCTCGTATCTCCGCACTTATCTATCGGTTTATTTATTTTCTTCTTTATCTTGGAATTAGGTGCAGCCTTATACAAACGCATTCCACAAGCAGAGCGTCCTAGCCTAAGACAAATTGGAGTTTCCTCCTTACTTGCGGCTGGTTGGACTATTGTTGGTGTCTTATCATACCGTCATATTCCTGATACATGGTACTTCCTTTTGGTAGGTATTGCCATGTTGGGCTTAACTTGGTTTGCTTACTATGCAGGGGCTAATCGCTATGCTATGCGTCAATCCTGGACTGCTATTTGGCCATCCTTATCCTTACTATTAGGTCTATTCGGATTGGAAATCTCCTCCTATATTCATGGGGTAAAACGAAATTTCCTATCTCCATTTGATCGCATTGTGCCTATGGTCACAGTAATCGGTGCTTTTGCTGGTACCATGGTTCTGTTTGTACTGGAAAACCAATTCTCCTTGGCTTCCTTAATTGCTGCCGTTGGTTGTGCCTTCGGTATCCGCATGTTTGGATACTACGGATTCAGTAAGTCTGGCAAATTCTCTTGGTTAATCATCGGTTTAACCATCCTCATCGTGCTTTGCTTATATTTGGTAAGTCCTGCTCCAGTTGGCATGGATACAGGCAATCAATTATTACAAGCACCGATTGCAGAATAATCTATAACTAAACTATGCAAAAATATAACAAACTAGTTCCTAACAAAATAGGACTGTAACAAAATAGCCCGTAAATAAAATAGCCCGTAAATAAAATAGAGGAAAGTTGATTAAAAATTATCAACTTTCCTCTTTTGTATATGTAAAAGTCTATCCTTGTGGAAATGCTCCAACAAACTCCCAATCGGTTACATCTGGTATACGACTCTCTCTATCCATGGATTGTAAAGTCTCTATACACCACTTTGTAGTGACATATCGTTTTACATACATGTGATTATATCCGTCTATATCTAAAGCAATTTCCAGATTTAATTGATCTGGATGATCTTCATCCATAATAGCTTGGACAAAGTGGCAGTTTTCTTTTGGTGTGTCCCAAAACAAACTAAAGAACACGCGTTCATCTGCTACAATTTGATGTAATACCTTCTCTACATCGTGCCAAGTTCCCTGTTCATAGGTTTCTTCATCCGTCACTAACCGAAACATTAGGCTTCTCCTTGTTCAATGCGGATTACATGTCCAATACGATGGCATAATTCATCCAATTGTTCTTGCTCCGGACCTTCCGCCATAACGCGAATCAATGGCTCAGTACCAGATGGACGCACTAAGATACGACCATTAGCACCCAGTTCTTCTTCTGCTTCACGAATAACATCTTGGATGGCTGTATTCGTTTCCCAACCTGCTTTAGTTAAGACGCGTACATTCACCAACAATTGTGGGTATTTCGTCATCAAACCAGCTAGTTCAGATAGGGATTTTCCTTTTTCTTTCATTATGGACAAGGTTTGTACCGCTGTCAATAAACCATCACCAGTACTATTGTAATCTAAAAAGATGACATGTCCCGATTGTTCGCCACCAATAGAGTATCCATCAGCGAGCATTTTTTCCAACACATAACGGTCCCCTACAGCAGTGCTGCATGTTTGCATACCCAATTCTTTTGCCGCCTTGTGAAAGCCGATATTGCTCATCACTGTGCCTACGATCATATTGTCTTTTAGTTTACCTTGTTCTTTCAAATGTAAACCGCAAAGTAACATGATTTGGTCACCGTCTAAGACTTGACCTTTTTCATCCACCATCAAGCAGCGGTCTGCATCACCATCATTGGCAATCCCCACTTGTGCGCCTTCACGAAGCACCGCCTCTTGCAAGCCTTCTAAATGAGTAGATCCTGCATTATCGTTGATATTCGTACCAGTTGGCTCTACATTGATAGCTACTACCTCTGCCCCTAATTGGCGAAGAATCTTAGGGCCCACATAAGAAGCTGCCCCATGAGCTCCGTCATAGACAACTTTCAACCCCGTTAAGGTATCGCTAGTAGATACTACGAAGTTCACATATTCTTCCACCCAGTCTTGATGATATGTAATCCGTCCAATATCTCCATCTGTTGGACGTGGCAAGCAATCATCTGCGCTAGCTGTACATAGCTTTTCAATTTCATCTTCTACGGCATCTGGCAATTTAAATCCATTACCATCAAAGAATTTGATACCATTATCTGGATACGGATTATGGGATGCAGAAATCACAACCCCTGCAGTACAACCTTTTTGACGGACTAGGTACGCAATAGCAGGGGTCGGTGCTTCTCCTAAAATAATCACATCACCGCCTACTGCGCAAATACCAGAGGCTAAGGCATTTTCTAGCATACCTCCAGAAATACGTGTATCACGTCCAATTAAGAAGGTTGGACGTTCTACGGATTGACCAAAATAAGACGCCGCTGCTCGACCTAAATGATAGGCCAACTCAGGCGTTAAAAATTCATTGACTAAACCTCGTACCCCATCTGTACCGAATAATCTACTCATGATGATCTCCTTTCAAAGGGCCATATGTATTCATAATTAGTATGGCAGTTTCTGCCCCATCTAAAGCGGCACTCATGATGCCTCCTGCATAGCCTGCACCTTCCCCGATAGGATATAATCCCTTCGTGGACTGTGAAAGTCTATGTTCATCTCGTACGATGCGAAGCGGTGCTGATGTTCGTGTTTCCACCCCAGTCATACACACATGGTCCGCATCAAACCCTTGAATGCGTCGTCCAAAATATGGCAACGCCTCTGCTAATGTATTCGTCACATAGTCTGGCAAACATTGACGAATATCTGCTGGTGTCACACCAGGCTCATAACTGTAAGCTTTACGCTGTACATCATTTGCCTCTGTACGACCTAAGAAGTGACCTACCGTCTGAATTGGTGCATGGTAATTGCGCCCTCCCACGATAAAAGCTTGTTCTTCCCATTTTCGTTGAAAGTCCACCCCAGCTAATGGATGGTCTCCAAAATCACGAGGGCCTACAGTAACCACCAACGCACTATTCGCAATCCCACTGTCACGAGCGTATAAACTCATACCATTGGTCACAACGCCTCCCTCTTCGGACGCGCTGGCAACCACTTGTCCTCCTGGGCACATACAGAAACTATAGCAAGAACGATCTTGTTCTTTATCGTGATACACCAAGGAATATTCTGCAGCTCCTAATCCAATATCTGCTGGATGCACTCCATATTGTGACGTATCGATCACATCTTGATCATGCTCGATACGAACACCGATAGCAAAGGATTTCCCTTCTAAATGAACACCTCTGTCATAGAGCATACGATAGGTATCGCGCGCACTATGACCAACTCCTAACATCACAATATCTGCAGGGATTCGTTCTGTTCCATTAATGACAACACTAGTGACAGCTTGGTCTTGTAATTCAATATCTGTGACTTGCGCACCAAAACGAACTTCTCCACCCCATGCAATAATCTGCTGTCGCATAGCTTTTACCATATGGCGCAAAATATCTGTTCCTACATGAGGTTTATGTTTATATAAAATTTCTTCAGGAGCTCCAAATTCTACAAAGTACGTAGCAATCTCATGAAGTCTTGGATGGGTTACACGAGTGGTTAATTTACCGTCTGAAAAGGTACCTGCTCCACCTTCACCAAACTGTACATTCGATTCGGGTTTGAAAATACCTTTTTCCCAAAACTGTTCTACATCTAAAGTACGTTGGTCTACATCTTGACCTCGTTCTAACACAATAGGACGATACCCTTCTCGCGCTAAGTAAAAGGCAGCTAGCATTCCTGCCGGTCCAAAACCTACCACCACTGGTCGATGTTGCATAGGCATAGTACCACGCACAATAGGTTCCGGCATTTCAGGTTCCATCAAAGTAATATCTTTATACCGACTTAATTTTTTTATCAATTGTTGTTCTTGGTCTACTTCTAAGAACATAGTGTACACAAAAGTAATATGCGGTTTCTTTCTCGCATCCACAGCCCGTCGTACCACATGAATCGCTGTAATACGTCCTTGTAAAGGGCTATATTTTTTAATCAATAATTCTTCTAACCGTTCAGCATCTTGTACGGGTATCCGAAAATTTATGATACGTAACATGACTATCTCCTACATATGAGGTTCTATTTCTACTTTTACTACAACTCGGTCTGTCGACGTAGCCACACCTTCTGGTAATACAAAGCTATAGTTCCCCGTAAAACTACCTGTAGCGCCATTGACTGGAATATCAATGGTTTTCACTCCATCAATACCATTTAAAATGGATTCTTTTCCTACAATCGTCAATTCTTTTGGTTCCACTACCACTCGTTTCACTGTATATCCAACTGGTACATTACCTACTACATTGGCTTGAACAGGTACTTTTTTCTCCATACGAATACGCTCTAAATCATATTGAATTTGAGCTCCCTTTGGTGTAACAGTAAGGCCTTCTACCACATTTCCAGATGTATCTACTGGCAGAATTTCCCCTACTTCAGTAAAGCTTTCACGATGTTTGTCTAAATTAATCCGAATCACCGCATAGGTAGCCTTGCTCACAAGGTGAGCTGGCCCCGCAATAGTTACCGTCGTAGGCATAATTTTAGACTCTTTAATGGCAATGTCATTAGGCACTGTCCCCAATGGTTGTGCCTGCACTTGCAATTCTTTTACCATATATTCATCCACCGTAACGGTCACATTTTCAGGGGTCATACTGTCAATGAAAGTCCCTGTAGGTGCCGTAAAGTTAATAGCTATATTTTCCTGTCCTACATGAGCATTCTTTAAATTTACATAGGCTTTCAGTACAGACGGATTAATATCAAAGATAGCATTGCGAGGTCCTCGTAAATGGACACGCACTTCCGTAGGTACACCTTCTACTAAATAGTTGGGATCCAAGTTTTGCACTTGTACTGGTACGGTATAGGTCATTTCAATGATAGGGTTTTGATCCTTCATGACATACACCCACATACCAATAGCGCAAAATAAGCAAAATAATTTCATTCCCCAATTATGTTTTAATCCTACTATCCAATGCATCATTTCGATTCACCTCGTTTTATCTTAAGTAAAGAACTGACTGCACTTGGTGTTGGCTCCAATAAGGACAACATAACTGTGCGCAACGTATCTTCTGTGACACCACGGTGAATCTGCCCTCCTAAGGCATAAGAAATTTGCCCCGTCTCTTCGCTAACCACTACCACTAAGGCATCGCTTTCTTCACTTTGCCCCAAGGCTGAACGGTGTCGTGTACCCAATTCTTTACTCACATCACGATTTTGACTTACTGGAAGTAAGCTTGCGGCAGTCTCAATACGACCATTACGAATAATCACTGCTCCATCATGGAGAGGAGATTTAGGATAAAATAAATTCATCAACAATTCACTAGTCACGAGCCCGTCAATACGAGTCCCTTGCATAGATAATACGTCTAATTTCATATTTCTTTCAAAAACCATGAGAGCCCCTATCTTGCGACGAGACATACTACGGCAAGCAATGACTACTTCTTTCACAATGGATGTGAGTTCTTCTTTAGAAATTTTAGTACGGGATGAGAAAAATCCAGTACCACTACCCAATTGTTCCAAGAGGCGTCGTAATTCTGGCTGAAACACAATGGGTAACGCAATCATAAGTACTGCCACACTTTGTTGCATAATCCAGCTTATAGTATGCAAACCCATGAAGTGTGCCACAATATTAAGAACAACTAACACGCCCAAGCCTTTTAATAAACCTAAGGCTCTTGTATTTTTAACTAGACGATATAACCAATAAAATAGCGTCGCTACAAATATAATATCTACGATATCTAAGAACCGTAATGTGGCTAATGTAGTTTGTAATTGAAACAGCATAGAATATCTCCTATCCTTTCTAATACAAATAAGGGTACATGCTCATGCATGTACCCTTTTATTGTATCCTATATTGGTATTTTTTTCTAGTAAACCTATTGGTTATACATGGTAAGTTTCGATGAGTACATCCATGTTACCGCCACAGACCATACCTTCTTTAATCGCCACATCATCGTTCAAATCCACATAAATACGACGAAAACGTTCTTTCTTTTTTAATGCATCTACCGCACTCAAACGAATTTCATTTTCCGCACGGCCACCACCAATGGTGCCAAAAATAGATCCATCAGGATGCACTATCATAGTAGTACCCGCTTTACGTGGTGTGGAGCCATGAGTTTTTAAAATCGTTGTCACTGCCACTGTATCTTGCTTATGTTGTTGTAGATATTCTATAAACTCATACTTCATGTGCATACCTCTTTTTCGATAAAAAACCGCCTTGTTTACGATAGGACACCGCCATGTATTCTGCTACGATGGATAGTGCTATCTCTTCTGGAGTTTGGGCTCCTAAATCTAATCCAATAGGACCATATAACATATCTAGCTCTTGCTGTATCCAACCTTCTTCTTTCAACACTTCAAAAGCATGGAAAATGCGTTTTTGACTGCCCATCACACCCACATAAGTTGGCAACACATGACGCACTTGGTGCAAGCATATACTATCGAACTCATGAGCTCTAGTGACTACCACTATGCCTGTATAGGCATGAAGATTCAAATTATCCTTTAATGTTTTAAAGTCTAAATGCACTCGTTTCACACGAGAATCAAAAAAGTGTTCTTGTAAGTATTCCGCTCGGTCATCCACTACGGTAACGCCACAACCAATGAATAAAAATTGGTCAGCCACACAACGGCTTACGTGACCAGCCCCTAGTATGAGGACTTCTGGATCTTTTTCTACTGGTTGTAGGAAACATTCCATATCTTCAATAGAAAATAATTGTGGCTCTATTCTTTGAGGTACTGTAAAGCCTTCAATAGCATTGCCATACACCACGTCACCAGTATGGCTATACATCACTTTATCGCCTTGTCGCTCTCCAGATAAAATCGTTACAATCAACGATGATTCATCCTTTGCCATACGTTCTTGCGCAATATCAATCAGATTCATGGTACTACTCCTTTATCTGCTCATATTCCCAAGCAGTGATGGCCTCCATCACACCACCGCCGACAGCTAATGCTTTATCTGATATAGTAAAGCAATGGCTCTCTTCACATCGTGCGTCCACATCCGCCAGTTTAAAGCCTTTCGTTACTAATATATTAGAGGCTAAGATACCTCGTAAAGTACCTTTAATTTTTGCATGCACTGGTACATCCTCTACATAGCCTATGATAGAACCTGCCTCTACTTGATCTCCAATATGGCTTTTCGCTACAAATAGACCTTCCGTTGGGGACTTTATCACTCGTTCATGAGTATAGCCTCCCACATTGCCAGGAATCCCCGTATTGGCTAAAGCTGGACCCTCATAAATACATCGTCCTAAGGTATGTCCACGCATAGTTTCAACTACAACATGCACATCCTTGCCAGCATTGAATCCGGGACCGCATCCAATGACTAAAGGAGCATCACTTTTTTTGGTACCTACATTTCGCTTCGCCAAAATAGCATCCACCACGATGGTTGGTTTCATCGTAGTGAGTACGTTTTCATAAGGCTCAGTGAGCACAGGAATTGCCTCCCGGCTAGCTAACAATTTCGCTACATCTTGTAAAGGTACATGACGTGAGCGCAATCGCTCTAAGATCATTTCTCCTCGATGCACTGCATTCCCATAGGACACTTCTCTACGAATCATGGTAGGAATCGCAATTTCATTAATCACCACAGGATACCCTGCTCGCCACAATCGATAAATAGCGCCAGATGCCACATCTCCACCGCTACGGATGAGAATCATTGGTTTCATAACGTCCTCCTTCGCTCACAATACGGTCATAGTCTTCTTTCGTATCAACATCTATACCACTATGCATAGTACATTGCCTTTCAAGCCATACATATGTAACATGAGGAGCTCCTTCACCTCTCAAAATGACACGCCCTCCCATATCTCCAGGAATTAAGCGTAATGCATCCGCCCAATATCTTCCAAATACTACGGGATTACCTCGTTCTTGGTTCGGTCCATACTGTGGCTGTACAATGGCTTTCTCGTCGCCAATATCTCTGAAAGTGTTACACAAGTCGTCAATGACTTGCACATTCAATAGAGGTTGGTCAATCACACCACATACGATTGCCTCTAAACGTTCTTTCTGTGTATGTTCCCATTGCAATAAGGCCTCTACTCCTAATCGGATAGATGTACCTTGCCCCCATTGTGGATGCTCATTAGGCACAGGAATCCCCTGCACCTTATGCACCATATCCTCCACACCCATACATGGGTCAATAACCACCGCTAGAGGTCGTATCCTGCTATACTTCGAGAGGGCACTCTCTAGTAAAGTATGTCCTTGATAGGTCAACAATTGCTTAGCACATCCCATACGTTTCGATTGTCCAGCCCCTAATAATACACATCCTATTGCCATGTTAGTATCCTTTGTATGCAACAATTTTCACGATATCCATTAGCCAACACCACTTTGTGCAATGAAAGGGATTGCAAAGCTTGTAAAAATGCATCCACCACTGTTGAATCCACCGTATCACAACCTGTACAGAATACGATTCGTTTCCCCCGAGCATATTGAAAGACACCTTGTTCGTGTCGTAGCAGTCTTACAACTCCTTCTGGAGTTATCCTATCCCCTAGTGGAATATCCATGATATCCTGCACTTCTTCTATGCGATGCACATAGTCCTCTGTGAGCGGTTTGCCTAAGACCTGCATATTGACTACTGCAATGGTAGTCACCGTGTTAGTCGGTATCACTGGTTCGTGAGGCTTCGGGGCTTTCAACCATTTAGTTTTCGCCCCATCTGCCTCAACGACAATGGACCAATCTGGATGATGATCATGTAATGTGTCCAGTAATTCCGGTTCTAGACCTACTACTTTGTGACCTGCTACCGCTTGGAACCAAGACCCCATCTGACCATATTTCACTTGTTCTACAATATGAGACTCTCCTAGTGCTAGATCATCTCCATAATAAGGATTCCAAGGAGCCACTTGTTCCGATCCCATCTTTGTTGTAGTCGTTACCACTACGGGTCGCTTTAGACTAACTGCCACAGCACCTAATTTAGATACCACTGTTGTTTTACCACCAGCCCCTACGACAGCAAGTATTCCAGGTTCTAGTAAGGACTCCCAATACTGCCTATCACTCATCTCAAATCTCCTATTGTTAGCTCTACTTATTTATTTTGTAATGCCTTATACACACGTTCTGGAATCATTGGCAATGTAGTTACCTCAGCACCTGTAGCATTCAAGATCGCCCCTTGAATCGCTGGACAAGATGTATTGATAACCACTTCTCCAATAGATTTAATGCCGTAGGCACCTGTTGGTTCATAGGATTCCACAAAATCTACATGAATATTACCAGTATCTAATCGTGTTGGTAATTTATAATGCATGAAATTATTCGTTTCTAACACACCACGAGACGAATAGCGAATTTCTTCATACAATGCCATGCCAATACCTTGTACAACACCACCTTCTGTTTGCACAGTGGCTAAATTTCGATTCACAATAGTACCGCAGTCGACCACAGCATAATAGTTTTCAGGCGTTACTTTACCTGTTTCAATGTCTACTTTCACCTCTGCAATACCCACCATGAAAGGAGGTGGAGATGTTTGACTACCCCAAGTAGCCATACCGCTTAAGTAATGTCCTTTCGGGCCTGATACAAGTTTCGGTGCTAACTCTTTAGTAGTCATCGTTTTAGAACCATCTTCAGTCCACACTTTTTCCCCATCAAACGAAAGTGTACTTGGATTCACTTCTAAGATACGACCAAATTCTTGCAAGATTTTTTCTTTCAACTCATCACAAGCCAGTTTCGTAGCAGTCCCTGTCACATAAGTCGTACTCGATGCATAAGATCCCGGATCGAATGGTACTACGTCAGTATCTGCTTCATAGACAACCATCATATCCATGGGACAGCCCAAAGTTTCACAAGCAATTTGTGCTAACGCCGTATTGGAGCCTTGCCCCATATCTGTCGACCCTGTAAATAACATATACGTACCGTCATCAAGCATGCGCACTTCTACAGAGGCAGAGTCAATATTGGCAATACCCGACCCTTGGAAGGCTAAGGCAACCCCTAAACCGCCCCTATGGCGATCATCGATTTTCCATGATTTTGGACGATTGTCCCAGTTAGACATTTCTTTCGCTTTTTGGATGGCTTCTTTCAATAGACCAGATGCCAACACTTCTCCTGGATGAAAGGATTGTGCAGTTTCTCCTACACCAATTAAATTTTTCAAGCGTAAATCGATTTCATCTACACCCATTGTATGAGCCAATTTTGTAATAGCACACTCCAACGGCCACAAGGCTTCTGTAGCGCCATAACCACGGAACGCGCCGCCTGGCATATGGTTTGTGTACACTACCTTAGATTCATAACGAATCGCTTTCGTTTTATTATATAGAGGCAAGGATTTATGTTCTCCTGCTGTGAAAGTTGTCAATGCATGGCTACCGTGTGCTCCTGCATCGGATACAGCCACCATATCGATAACTTGGATAATACCATCTTTTGTGGCACCTACACGAACTTTCCAATCCCTTGCATGTCGGCTAGTGGAACAGTTATTCGCTTCGTGACGATCGTACACGATATAGGATGGCTTTTTTAACTTCCAGGTCACAAAAGCAGGGAACATTTCTGTACAACCCGTTTGTTTAGAGCCAAAACCACCGCCAATACGAGGCTTGATAACACGAATTTGAGCCGCAGAAAGCCCCAAAGCATGCGCCACATGTCTACGAATATGGAATGGTACCTGTGTCGAACTTGTAATCACAAGACGATTAAATTGATCTATGGTAGCAAAGGTCCTAAAAGTTTCCATCGCCGATTGTAAAGTAGCTTGGTCAAAGTAAGACTCTTCTACCACATAATCACATTTTGCCAGTTCCGCTTCTAAATCACCCACTACATGACTATAGGAACAAGCAAGATTTCGCTTAGGATCTCCCCCTACTGGGAAGTTATAGTGAAAGTCATCTTCAGCGTGAATGATGCTAGGATGATCGATAGCTGTATGCATATCCAAGACTGGTTCATAGACCTCATATTTTACTTTGATGAGAGGCATAGCTTTCAATGCTGTCCGTTCATCCACAGCCACGACTATTGCTACTTCATCCCCCACATAGCGAACCACTTGATCTAAAATCAACATATCATACGCAGATGGCTCTGGATAGCTTTGACCAGCTAAGGTAAATCGAGTTTGTGGCACATCTTTATAGGTATATATTGCTTCCACACCAGGTACTTTTAAAGCGGCGTCAATATTAATATCTACAATTTTAGCAAAGGCATGAGGACTGCGAAGTATCTTAATACATAAGGCATTGGATGGAATAAAATCTTCTGTATAGGCGGCTTTACCACTTAAAATCGTTGTGGAGTCTGTTTTTTTATAACTTTGTCCTAAATGTTTCATAGTGTTTTGCCTCCTAAAAATTTACGAATCCCTCGCATATGCGATTCATAACCAGTACAACGGCATAAATTGTTGTTTAGGTAAGCTTTAATTTCCTCATCAGTAGCATTTGGGTATTTACGGCTTAATGCAATGGCACTCATCATCATACCAGTTGTACAGTAGCCACATTGATCAGCCCCTTCTTCAGCCAAACAATCCGCTAATTCTGCAGCTTCCTCCGCTACACCTTCTAAGGTAGTGATTTCATGACCCACAGCTCTGAATGTAGGGTATGCACAAGATAATATAGGATCACCATCTACCCATACAGTGCATAAACCGCAGTTTGTTGTATCACAGCCGCAACGTACACTGTAAAAGCCTAAGTTACGCAATGTTTCTAATAACATTTCATCCGTTTCGATGAGAATATTTCGTTTCACTCCGTTCACTTGTAACATTATTTCCATTGTGCCACCTCTTTTACCAATCGTTTAAACATGTTTTTTGCCATCTCTAAGCGATACTCTGCACTTGCATGTGAGTTACTTTGAAAGGATAATTCCTCTTGAATCAAGATTACCGCTTCATCCAAAGCATCCAATCCTTTTTCATTAATAATCTGGCAGGATTTCGCAGCTAATGCTGGTTTACCTGGTCGACAACCAATATATACCGAGTAGCCTTGATCATCTAATCGTGCAGATCCCGTTAAATAAGGAAAATCTGAAGTAGATTTCCGTAATGCTTCAATCGCTACAGGTACTTCTTGTTTTGGCACAATAATTTCAAGTAATAAATCTCTTGTTCCATACGTTAAATATTGTTCTATCGGCATACGGCCCGCTTCAAACAAACGTACTTCTGCTCGTAATGCTAATAAGGCAGGAATAATATCAGAGAAACCGAATTTTGCTGCTACCGATCCCCCCATGGTAGCCATACTGCGGAATTGAACACCTAAAATATCTTTCACAGCTTTTGGGAGCACTCCTCTACAGAATGTTTTAAATGGTTCGTACACCTCTACATCTCGCTGTGTAGCCATGGCACCAATGCGGTATTCCGTTTCGTCCTCCTCAATATAGCGGAGACCTAATTCAGACAAGTCAATCACCATAGGCCATTTACGATTTCCCAATCGCGTCCAGCAACCACCAGCTAAGATAGGTGCCATCTTTTGCTTCACCATGAGTGCATGTGCCTCTTCTACTGTTTTAGGCTGTTGCACTTGCATAAACATAAGCATACTTATACCTCCTGACTCCAACATCTCTATATCCTTATTGTACCATGTATATGAAGATTTTGGCATATGAATTATCTCAGATACTAAGCATCCATATATGCATAATCCATATACATCATATGTTACTCGCAATCATTACTATAAAAATAGGCATACACAAACTACTTCGAACTACAATGAATCTATCATTATTCGAGACTAAGTTTATGTATGCCTAATATCAACTTTATATGAGATATACTTTGCAAGATGTTCAATTACTTTTATAGATCTCTCTATATCCTTCTGTTTGTTTCTCTACAACCTGCTCTATATCTTCTAAAATATCTTCAGGAATGTCTTCAACAATGCATCGATCCACTTGGAAAATTGCACATGTACCACATGATGAGCTAAGCCAACGTGGAACAGGCTGTAAGTGTACCGCAATCGATGCTTGCTTACAAAATTGTTCAAATTGGATAGCCCCAAAGTGAGAATAAAACGTTGCTACATATTCCATATTATTGTTTTGTAATAGTGATGATATACTCACCATTCTCTTCTTTAGACACGATTGTATAACCTTGAGCCAATACAAATCGAGTAATATTTTCTACCGCTGTTTTAGAGTCAGATTGCACAGTATATTCACTGTCACCTAATGCCATTGCTTTTTGTACCATAATAACTGGTTCTGGACAAGATAGTCCTCTCACATCAATCATAGTTACCTCCTAAATTTCCTATTTACGCATATTTTTAACAGCAATAACTAAGGCAATCACAAAGCCTACACCTACTGCAATTTGGCCCGCCACTGGAACTCCAGTACCAGATGCAGCTAAACCAAAGTTATGTGCGAATGCTGCGCCTGCTGCTAGGCCCACTACTGTAATTGTGGAATCGGAGTTACCTTCACCAGATAAGATTAATTGACGCAATGGACAACCACCCATTAATGTACAGCATAAACCTGCCAAGGCCATACCTAAGAAGTTCCATAATCCATCTGTGTGCGCAATTGGTTGTTTCACAAAACCAGGATGGAAGTTACCTACAGAAATGTTCACTAGGAACGCTGCTACAAGAATCGCAATAAAACCAAGAATTAATTTTGTTTCTTTAAATAGAATGATATCCCGGATACCACCTACCATACAAAGGCGGCTATATTGTGCCAAGCCACCTACTACTAAACCAGCTGCTAAAGAAATCCATAACGGAGCATGAATGGCACCTGGTCCTTTTTCAGTAAAGAAAATGAACGCTGGCGCTGCCACTACAAGACCTAATAAAATCACCTGTGCTGCTGGCATTATATAGGAATCCATTTTAGATACAATGTATGTTCTACCCAAGGAATATCCACGTTTTAAGAATACTGTACCCACTGCAATACCACCTGTGAATCCTAATAGACCCATGATTGCATTCCAGTCACCACCTGCTAAGCGCAAAATCATACGGAATGGACATCCTAAGAAAATAAGACAGCCAATCATAGTAAAGAACCCTAAGGTAAATCGTGTTGCTGGAGCGGAACCACCTTTAGCAGATCGCTCTCCACGGAACCAAGATAATAAAAAGGCTCCTAACACTAATCCAATAATCTCTGGACGAATGTATTGTACTGGTGCTGCTCTATGCAGACCCAAGCCTCCTACAGAATCACGAATGAAACAAGCAATACAAAAACCCATATTTTGTGGGTTTCCCGCTAGCACTAACAAACTAGCAATCACACCAATAATTAATCCAGCAATAATAATTCTTTGCTTTTCACTTATTACACTCATAGTACCTCTCCTACTAAACATTACCTCTTCGACTAGTTTACTTCAGTCCCTACAAATTGATATTTTGCACGCATTACTTTATACTAAATATAATATACATATTAAAAGGAGTTATAATTATGAAGTCTATCTATGCAGATAATAGCAGTACCTCTTTCCCGAAAGCGCCAACTGTAGCGCAAGCTATGTATGATTACATTTCCTATAATGGAGCTTCTGTTCATCGCTCCTCTAACGAAGATGCGTACCAAGTGGAACGTTTGATCCTAGAAACACGCCAACAGTTACAACAACTATTAGGTGGACCTAGTCCAAAATACATCATCTTTACTCCCAATGTGACAACTAGTCTAAATATGGTCTTACAAGGTCTTTTTTCCGCTGGTGATCACCTCCTAATCTCCAGCATAGAGCATAACGCAGTCATGCGTCCGCTCCATCAATTATCTATGAAAGGTGTTTCTTACTCCACTATTCCAAGCACACCTCAAGGTGAAATGATTACCTCTACCTTAGAATCACTTCTCTTGCCTACTACAAAGGCCATTCTAGTGACTCATGTCTCTAATGTATGTGGTACCATTCAACCCATTGCCGAAATTGGTGCATTTTGTAAAGAACATAATCTATTGTGTATCGTAGATGCTGCCCAATCAGCTGGTATCTTACCAATACATATGAAAGATATGAATATCGACATTCTATGCTTTACTGGTCATAAAGGGTTACTTGGACCTCAAGGTATCGGCGGCTTTCTCCTTACTAAAGATGTAGCTCATCAAATACAGCCCATACTAAGTGGTGGCACAGGCAGTTTTTCTCATACCTTAGAGATTCCCACTACCTTTCCCGATCGCTTTGAACCAGGTACGCCTAATATTCCTGGAATCCTCGGCCTCCATGCTAGTCTATCCTATCTCAATACAGTAGGTATCGAGAGTATTTACCAACATGAATTGTCTTTGACCAAGCAATTCATATGTGGCTTGCAAGAATTATCGAAATATACTATTCACGGAATTCCCGACATTCAAAATCGGACAGCCGTGATTTCTATTTCTCCTACTCATTGTGATCCAGCAGAACTGGCTCACAAACTGGAACAAGATTATCATATTATCACTAGAGTTGGGTTGCACTGCGCTCCTACTGCTCATCAAATACTAGGTACCTATCCTAGAGGAACAGTTCGCTTTTCCTTTGGCTACCACAACACAGCTGATGAAGTAGATACTATATTAAATAGCTTGGATCTATTACAAACCAAACAACTCTTATAGCTAGAATATTACATATTAAAAATAAAGTAAGCACCAATTATACATATAATTGGTGCTTACCTATTTTTGTGCTACTTTCTGTATAAAGAAAGCACTTATATATGTAACCTAAGTCTAACCATATACAGTATTTTGATTAAATAGATTGATTTCTACGAACTTTACGTTCTGCTTTCCATTTATCTAAACGAGCAATCGCTTTTTCGCGACGAGTTTTTTGGACCACATGTGTTTCATTGCCATAGCCATTTAACAATACATTAAGAATGACTGCCATTAAGCTACCGAATGTAATACCACTATGAAGAACAATTTTCAACCATTCAGGGAAATGATTATAGAAACTTGGTACTGCTAACGGAATCATACTCACACCAATACTGATAGCTACAATCATAAGATTATAAGTACCATCAAATTGTACTTTAGATAAAGAGCGAATACCACTAGCAATAATCATACCAAACATAGCAATACCAGCACCACCTAATACAGGGTTAGGAATACTTGCTACAACCGCTGCCATTTTAGGGAATAATCCTAATGCTACTAAAATAACACCAGAAGCAGCTACTACGAAACGGCTTTTTACGTTTGTTACAGCTACAAGACCTACGTTTTGCGCAAATGCTGTATGTGGGAAACTATTTAAAAATCCACCAATCATAGTTGCAAAACCATCTGCACGTAAGCAATCAGCTAATTCTTTTTTACCAATTGGTTTCTCAACGATTTCACCAATTGCGATACAGTCACCAGTCGTTTCTGTCATAACAACAAGCATAACAATGACCATAGAAATAATAGAGGAAAATTCAAATGTTGGCCAACCGAACGCTAATGGTGTTACGACTGCAAACCATTCTGCTTGACCAACGGCCCCTAAGTTAGCTACACCCAGTGCCATTGACGCTAATGTTCCAACTACTAAACCTACTAAAACTGCTACATTACTCCAGAATCCTTTACCAAATCGATACACTGCTACTACGATTGCCAATGTTAAGGTAGCCAGTAGCAAGTTAATTGGACTCGCAAATTCAGGTGAACTAGGGTTACCTCCCCCTACCCAACGAACGGATACAGGCATTAATGTAATACCGATAATTGTAATAATAGTACCTGTAACTACAGGTGGAAAAAAGCGGATTAAACGACTAAATAGATGAGAAATCAAGAATGTGACTATCCCGGCTACGATAACGGCCCCGTAAATACTTGTCATACCATGCTCTTGACCAATTAAAATCATTGGAGATACCGCAGCAAATGTAATCCCTTGAATCAAAGGAATTTTTGCGCCGATTTTCCAAAATCCTAACGTTTGGATCAAAGTGGCAATACCACAAGTAAATAAATCTGCGTTAATTAATTGAATCAACTGCGCCTCTGATAACCCCATAGCTTGTGCTATGATAATTGGAACCGCTACTGCTCCTGCATACATTGCCAATACGTGTTGTAAACCGTAAGCAAACAATTTAGGAATTGGTAACATTCCGTCTACATGATTAACTCCCTGAATTTGATGTGCCATATGAATCACCTCATATTACTTAATAGAATATACTAGTCTTATGCTTATATCATGTTTTGAATTTTAGACATCATCTGATGAAGTAGCAAGCACTCCCATACTTGCTACAACATCGAACTTCATAGACTGAGCACACTCTCTCCCTTACTGATTATTTTCGATATCCAGTTTTCTCAAGTGGTAAAGAACGACGTTCCATACCGTCCAAACGATTATATGCATTGGCAATAGCTGGAGCAATTGGGATACTACTGATTTCCCCAATACCTTTAGCACCATATGCATATTGGTCTGGTGTACCTTTTTCTATGAATGTACATTTAATTTCTGGACGTTGTGTAGCTCTTAACAAGCCTAATGTGCCATATTTTGTAACTACCTTACCTTCATTGTACTTGAAGTCTTCTGTTACACCATAGCCCATACCCATGATAGCTCCACCCTCTACTTGCCCTTCACAAGATTGTGGGTTTACAACTCGTCCTACATCATAGGCCACATGAAGTTCACTTACTTTGTTATCATCTCCAATCGTAGCTACGCAAGCTCCATATCCATAAGCCACATGGCTCTTAGGATGATCTTTGTCCGAATCAAATGGATCCGTAACGCCAAGGAACTCTTCATAAACTTCTATTCCTTCAAGTTCAGCTAACGTTTTAGTGGCTAACAATTCTGCTAATTTTATAGCCGCTCTACGTGTTGCTTCCCCTGTAAATACCGTTTGTCGTGATGCTGTTGTAGTTCCAGAGTTTGGTGTACGTTCCGTATCTGGTGCTTCTACTATAATTTGATCTGGTGACAATTTTGTAGCTTCACATACAATCTGAGATGCTACTGTACCTACACCTTGACCAATACATGCAGCAGATGTACGGATGCGCACTTTACCATCACGAACTTCTAAAATAACTCGACCAGTGTCTGGCAATCCTACACCAACCCCACTATTTTTCAAGCAAATCGCAAGGCCTGTCCGATCACTCGCATAATATGCATCTTTGACTGCTTCTAAGCATTCAGCTATACCAGTATCCGGTGTACATAATTGTCCATTCGGCAAGTAATCACCAGGGCGAACCGCATTTTTATAACGGAATTCCCAAGGGTCCATGCCTACCTCTTTAGCTAGTAAGTCGATATTGATCTCTTGTCCAAATATAGTTTGTGTTACACCAAAACCACGGAATGCACCACCTGGTACAGTATTCGTATACACACAAATACCATCCATAGAGAAATGTTCAAAGTTATATGGTCCACTAGAGTGTGTACCTGCCCGTTGTAATACTGGGCCACCTAAAGATGCATAAGCACCACAGTCGGATACAATTTTAACTTTTGTAGCTAACAATTTACCGTTTTCATCACATGCAGTAGTAATATCCATTTCCATTGCATGACGTTTTGGATGTACATCTAAACTTTCTTGACGAGTTAATTGTACTTTTGTAGGGAATCCAGTTTTCCAAGCTACAAGCGCTGCATGATGTTGCACACTCATATCTTCTTTACCACCGAATCCGCCACCTACTAGCATACTATGAACCTTAACTTGAGATTCTTCCAAACCTAACATACGAGCTACTTCATGTTGCTCATCATAGATACTTTGGCCACCTGTGTATAATTGTATGCCATCTTCTGTTTTCACAGCAATTGCACACTCAGGTTCCATAAATGCATGATCTGTTTGCGGTGTAGAGTAATGTCTTGTTACCACATGAGCCGCATTAGCAATGACTTCATCAGCATTCCCACGATTTAACGCTTGATGAGATAGGATATTTCCATTTGGATGTAATAATGGTGCATCTTCTGCCAAAGCTTCTTCTGGAGTTAATACAGGTTTTAATTCTGTATAATCTACCGTTACCAAATTACATACTTCTTGTAAATATTTTTTCTCTTTTACTGCTACTACAGCAATAGCATCACCTACATAGCGAGTAATATCACCTTCTGCAATCATAACATCCCAGTCAGGAACAATATGACCTGTTTTATTGAAAGGTACATCTTTCGTCGTTAATACAGTTACACATTGAGGATGTGCCAAAGCTTCTTCAATATGGATTGCATCAACACGAGCACGTGGATATTTAGAACGGATCGCTTTGGCATAAATCATGCCATCTACCACCATGTCATCTGCATATAATCCTGTACCCAATGCTTTTTCAGCTGCATCTATACGATGTAAGCGAGATCCTACAGTACCATCTACATCATTTTTAGGAACTGGTGCGTTCTCTTTAAATAAACGAGCAGCTAATAAAATAGCATCTTCAATTTTTACATATCCTGTACAACGACAAATATTTCCCAATAAAGCTTTTTGAACATCTGCCCTTGTAGGTTCTAATGTAGTATCCAATAATGCTTTAGCACTGATAATCATGCCTGGAATACAGAAACCACATTGTACAGCTCCACACTCTGCAAAAGCATATACATACACTTCTTTTTCACGTTCTGTAAGGCCTTCAATGGTAATAATTGATTTGCCTTCCATTTGCGAAACTTTACCTATACAAGCTTTTACCTTTTTCCCATCAATGAGAATTGTACAAGCTCCACAAGCACCTGCACTACAACCGTCCTTTGTTCCGGTTAAGCGTAGGTCATCACGAAGATAATCCATTAGTCGTTTATCTTCTTCTACCTCACGCCAAATACCGTTAACTTGAAATCGGTACATACAGAGACCTCCCTCCAATTATTGTTGGAATTCCCCTTTATAGGCTTCCACTAATTTTCTATCTTGCACCACATGGTGCCCACGTAAAAATACATCATCTATTCGACCATGTACAGTCATTCCTTCATAAGGTGTATAATCTGACCGACTATGAGTTTTATCCGAAGTCATACATTCTGTTACATCTGGTGAAAGTATCACAATATCCGCATCACTTCCTACCTGTAACGTTCCTTTTTTTGGATATAATCCATATAACTTAGCTGGTGTTTCGCTAGTTAATTTCATATATTCTACAGGGTCGATTCGTCCACTATGAACAAACATATCCCACATTAGAATCATCCGCTCTTCTACACCTGGCAAACCACCTGGTGTTTTCGTAAAGTCACCAAGACCCTGCGCTTTTTGCGCTAATGTATAATTGCAGTGATCCGTACATAAAGTTTGGAAAACTCCACGTTCTACCGCTGCTTGCAAAATCTCCACATCTCTTTGTTTTCTAAGAGGTGGACTTAAGATATATCTCAATCCTTTTCCATCCGGCTGATTATACAATTCATCTGTCAGTAATAAGTATTGAGGACAGGTTTCACAGGTCACTTTTGCCCCATTCTTTCTGCGTTCCTCAATCACATCTAATCCTGCTGCAGAGCTCACATGTACAATATGTACTGGATAATCTGCTAATTCCCCTAGTCGAATGAAACGATGCATTGCTTCTGCTTCTATAGTATCTGGCTTTGAAAGTGGATGATACTTTGCTTCTGTATCTCCTTCCGCTCTCATTTCCTGTACCTTAGCTGCAATCATCGCTCCATTCTCACAGTGGGCTGCTACCAACGCACCGGTTGGGGCGATTGCTTTAATTGCTTCATAAATTGACCGATCGTCAATACTAAAGCTGTAGGCCATATATACTTTGAAGGATGCGACGCCTTCTTCAACGACCTTAGGAATTTCCGCTGCTACTTGCTCATTCATATCTAATAATTCCATATGAAATTTATAGTCACAAGAGCAACGTCCTTCCGCCCGTTTCTTATCGCGTCGCAAACCTTCTAACAAAGATTCTTCAAAAGGCGATGCAAAATTAATAATCGTCGTGGTCCCCCCCATAATGGCTGCTTTTGTACCACTTTCAAAATCGTCTGCCGTGGTGGCAAAAGCGTTGGTCATTTCAAAATGGGTATGTGTATCGATTCCTCCAGGCAACACATAGCGCCCTTTTGCATCGATTCGTACATCTCCTGGTTTTGCCTCAATATGAGGAGCTAACTCTACAATTGTATCGTTTTCAATTGCTATCGTCCCTTGCATGACTCCCGTTGGGAGTACAAGATATCCTTGTTCAATGAGTATCATAGATATAATATGGAAGTTCTTTAATGAACGCTTCCACAACTCCTTTCAACACCTCTGGTAAGGCATCAATCGCTGTACGACCTGTAGCGCCTTGGAAGCGATATCCGCATTCCTTACCTTGAATATAAAAGCCGTCATTATCGCTTGCTAATAAGCGTTCTTCATCAATAAAATATGTCAATTTATCTTTATATGGGAAGCATGGTTGTACACAATGACAAGCACAGTTACCACATTCATTACAAGACTCATCAATATGAATGATTAATTTTTTACCATCTACAGTAATGCATTCATTCGTTCTATTTGGACATACACGTACGCAAGTACCACATACAACACGGCATTCATGATTTTTGTCATGAGCTGTTGGGAAACCTGGTTGCTCTTCGCGTTTTTTCTTAGCAGCTGCAGATTTTTTGTATGTTGGAGCTGTTCCCATTGCCTCCGCAAAAGATTTGATTTCTGTTGGTTTAATTACCTTAGCAGTATCGTAATCTTCTGCTTCTACTAATTTAGCTAAGTTATCCAATTGGTTATAACCTAAACCTTGTAATAAGGTTGTACATACTGTGATTGGCCAAATACCTGTGCGGAATAAAGCTGCAATATTTTTCGCATCTGCACCACCGCTATAAGACATTGGTAAGCGTTCGCCAAATGTTTCACTCAATAATTGAGCCACCCCGATGGATAATGGTAATAAGGATTTACCAGACATATACATTTGCTCCCCTGGTAATTCTTTTTCATGAATTGAAACAGGGAATGTATTTGTCAACTTCACACCAAACACTAAGCCTTCTTCTTCTGCAATCGTCAACAATCGTTCAATCATTGGCACTGCTTCTTTAAAAGATAAGTCTACTTCAAATTGATGTGCATCAAAATCAATATATCCAAATTCTGCTTGATCTAATAATTCTCTTACACGATCATAGCCTAATAATGTTGGATTACATTTTAGATATAAATTTAGATGTTTTTCTTTCATTAGGTATGTACAAATCGATTCAATTTCGCCTGCAGGACAGCCGTGCATTGTGGATAATGTAATACCTTGGCAAATGTTGTCATCAATATTGCGAATGTACTCTTCTGTTACATTTTTAAATTGATGTACATTAGCTAATGCCCATTCTTCGCATTCTTTCCAAACTGGTTTAGTACGTGCTGCACGTAAACATTCCATATAGGAATCTACATCTTCACTTTTAATGCCCGCTAAGTTGTAGCCAACACTCATAATAAAGATGAATCCATCTGGATCGCCGATGCCCCATTCTTTACTAATTAATTTAATAGCAAACCATGCTTTAATGTATTCATCAGCAGCCGCATGGCAATGGTACTCAGAGGACCATTCCACATTGTATGCTTCATCTTTTGAATAAATACATGGTCTTGGGATGCCCAATTCTTCACCGAACATAATTTGTACTGTTTTTAATTCTAAGAATCGGGAACCGCCAACATAGGCTGCTACTAAGTTTTGAGCTAATTGAGTATGTGGACCTGCTGCAGGGCCTAATGGATTTTCTAGGTTACGACCAAATAAGGATAACCGTTGATCCGTACCTGTTGTGTGCATGCGCTCCACATTATATACTCGATTGTGGGTAGCATATTCTGTTAGAATATGGTTCATTAAATGTCCGAAACTTACCGGATACATGATATCGCTCATAGTATTCACTCCTTACTGAAAGTGTATTATGGGACTAATCGTTTCCATAAACGATGGGAAATTTGTCGTACTTCTCGTAGCAATTCTTCTTTATTCATGCCACATAATTGACGATCTAGCATACGTACCTTACCACCAGAAATAGTTGTAATTACATTAAGACCATTTAGGCCAAATAGTAAATGACCATTAATATTATCAGCATGTAAATCTGTTCTAGGAATATAATCTAAAACAATTACATCTGCTTCTGCCCCCGGTGTCAAGGTACCAACTTTTACAGGGAAGAATTTTTCAATCATTGCTGGGTTAGTATTGAATAACATATGTGGAATTTCAGTCCAACCAACATTTGGATGTTGCATGTTATGTTTCACTAAGCAATTTGCTACTTTGTAGGATTCTAACATATCGCTAGTATATCCATCTGTACCAAGACCCACTGGAATACCTGCTTCCATAAGTTTTAATACATTAGGTGCTCCTACAGCATTACCCATATTACTTTCTGGATTATGAGCCACCATGGTGCCAGTTTCAGCTAATACCTTTACTTCACTATCATCTACATGGATACAATGTCCAGCAATCGTTTTTGGTCCTAGGATGCCATCTTCATGCAAGCGATGCACTGCGCGCATACCATATTTCTCTTGGCTATCTTCTTGATCTGTAGTACCTTCTGCTACATGGATGTGATATCCCAAATTGTCTACGTTTTGTTCACGAACATAAGCCAATGTATCTTTACTCAATGTGAAAGATGCATGTAAACCCATCATAGCTGCGATTGTTTCAGGATTTTCTTTTGCTTCTTTACCAAAGCGTACGTTTTCTGCTACAGCTTTCTCCATTTCCTCTTGGCCATTCCGATCACTTACTTCATAGCACAAGCAAGAACGAACGCCGAAGTCTTGAGCAACTTCGCTAATAACAGATAGGCTGCCTTCTGTTTCCCCATAACTTGCATGATGGTCAAATATGGAAGTCACACCATTTTCGATACATGCCATATAGGTCACAATAGCACTTGCCCAGACGTCTTCTTTAGCAAGACGTTTATCTAGGTAGAACCACAATCCATCTAAAATTTCTTTAAAATTTGTTGGGTTATTACCAGGGATATATAATCCGCGGGCTAAGGCAGAATAAATATGGTGATGAGCATTGACAAAACCAGGCATAATCAAGCGCCCATGAGCGTTTACTAGATATGCTTTTGGATATTGTTTGCGCAATGTTTCGTATGAGTCTACTGCCACAATTTTAGTGCCATCCATTAATACGCCACCGTCTTCAATAATCGGTTGTAATGGATTGCGTGTAACGACAGTTCCTTTTCCTAATAAAATCATAGATAGGCTCCTTTCTATGAAAAACAGTATTCAATGAAATACTACTATTATAATTCGATGTGAGTGCCTGTTTTTCCTTCAATACCTTCTCTAGATTTTTCTAGTTGTGTGATAATTGCTTTTCTACCTGCTTTAGATTTAGCAAAAGCTACAGCTGCTTCCATTTTTGGTTTCATAGAGCCTGCTGCAAATTCACCATTGTCGATATGTTTTTGCGCTTCTTCTACTGTAATATGTTCTAACCATTGTTGGTTTTCTTTACCATAATTAATCGCTGCTTTTTCAATAGCTGTTAAGATAATCAATACATCTGCGTCAACTTCTTGTGCTAGTAAGCTACTAGTCCAGTCTTTATCAATAACTGCAGATGCACCTGTTAAATGATTGCCTTCACGAACTACAGGGATACCGCCACCACCGCAAGCGATTACTAATTCATGACCGATTAAGCCTTTGATAGCTTGTAATTCAATGATTTCTTTTGGCGCTGGAGATGCTACTACACGGCGATAGCCACGACCTGCATCTTCTTTTACCACATAATCATATTGGTTCACTGCATGTACAGCTTCTTCTTTTGTCATAAAGTGACCAATTGGTTTTGTTGGATCTAAGAATGCTGGATCATCTGCATCTACACGAACTTGTGTAACCATTGTTGTCACAGGTAGATCTGTAATACCTCTGTTCAACAACTCTTCACGCAATGCGTTTTGTAAATCATATCCGATATACGCTTGGCTCATGGCTACGCATACAGACAACGGAGTATTAGGTTGACCTTCTACTTCTCTAGTTAATGCAGCCATAGCATTATTGATCATACCGATTTGAGGGCCATTACCATGAGTAACGATAACATCACAATCTGCTTCAATTAAATCTACGATTGCTTTCGATGTTTCTTTCACCGCAATCATTTGTTCTGGTAATGTATTGCCTAGGGCATTGCCCCCTAAAGCGATAACAACACGTTTTTTCATAGGGTACCTCTCTATGGTGTATATATTCCTAACTACTTTGTAGGGATTAAAATAAGGGACTGTCTGAACAGACAGCCCCTTTGCTCTTAGCGGAGAACTCTTTCTGTTCCCTTTTCTTCTAGCTCTTTTAATAATTCTACTGGATTTTCAAATTTGCTTAATAAAATCATAGCAGCAATTACATATGGTTTATAGCTTGCTTCTTTGTAAAGAGGTACACGATAACGATCAAATACGGATGCGTCAACTTCACCTTCTTCACAGCTTAAGCCAGTGATATCAGCTGGTAAGCAATGTAAGTATAATGCTTTACCGTCTTTTGTAAGACTCATCATATCTTCTGTGCAAGCCCAATCTTTATGTTGTGCATTTTGTTCTAATAAACGACCTTCTAATTCTTTAATGCCTGCTGTATCGCCTTTGCCATATAAGTCAGTTCTTTCTTCCATTGCTGCGAAAGGTGCCCAGGATTTAGGATATACAATATCAGCATCTTTGAAAGCTTCTTTCATGTCGTTTGTACGTTTGAAAGATCCGCCACTAGCTTGTGCTTGTTTTTTAGCAACTTCTTCAACTTCTGGCATTACTTCGTATCCTTCTGGATGCGCTAATACAACTTCCATACCTAAACGAGTGAATAAACCGATAGCACCTTGTGGTACGGAAAGAGGTTTACCATAGGATGGGGAGTATGCCCAAGTCATAGCTACTTTTTTACCTTTTAAGTTTTCAAGTCCACCAAATTCATTGATAAGGTGAGCCGTATCAGCCATCAATTGTGTTGGATGGTCAATATCACATTGTAAGTTTACCAATGTAGGACGTTGTTCTAATACGCCGTCTTTATGGCCTTCTTCTACTGCATCAGCTACTGCATGCATGTATGCATTACCTTTACCGATATACATATCATCACGGATACCGATGATGTCAGCCATGAAGGAGATCATGTTAGCTGTTTCACGTACAGTTTCGCCATGAGCGATTTGAGATTTTCCTTCATCTAAGTCTTGTACTTCTAAACCTAATAAGTTACAAGCAGATGCGAAGGAGAAACGAGTACGAGTGGAGTTATCACGGAATAAGGAGATACCTAAACCACTGTCGAATACTTTTGTAGAGATATTGCGTTCACGCAATGCACGTAATGCATCAGCTACAGCCCAAACAGCTTGTAATTCGTCATCTGTTTTTTCCCAAGTCAAGAAGAAATCGTTGTTGTACATGTTTTTTGTGTCTAACTTAGCTAATGCGTCTACACATTTTTTGAAATCTGCCATTTTTTGCACCTCATTAATAATTTATAGCTTTATAAAATGTAAACTATTATTTGCAATAGTTTGTAGGTAAGATTGCATATACTGCTGCACATGTTACAAGGTCTTGTTTCCATGTGATTTCGTTAGGAGCATGTGCTTGTGCTTCTGCGCCAGGACCGAAACCGATACAAGGAATACCATTACGTCCCATGATAGATACGCCATTTGTAGAGAATGTCCATTTATCAGTTAATGGGCGAGCTTTACGTTCTGCCAATGTAACTTCTGCACCAATACGTTCTGTACCGTATAAGGAGATGTAAGATTCTTCCAATGCTTTTGTTACTTTATGATCTTTAGGAATTACCCATGTTGGGAAGTAGCATTCGATTGGATATGTTAAACCAGTCCAGGATGGACGAGCATATTCGTACATAGATACTTTTGCACCGTATTTTTGTACAGCTGGTAAATCTTCGATTTCTTTTAAGCAACTTTGCCATGTTTCACCTGCTGTCATACGACGGTCAAGAGATACTGCGCAAGAGTCTGCTACTGCACAACGGCTTGGGGATGTGTAGAAAATTTGGGAAGTTGTTACTGTGCCACGGCCCAAGAAACGAGCTTCTTCATAATGGTCAGGGTTGAATTTTGGATCCAACATTTTTTCTAAGCCACGAACACGAGTAGTTTCTGTAGAATTGTTTGCATTTAATGCACGAACATCTTGTAAAATGTCAGCCATTTTGTAGATTGCATTGTCACCGCGATCTGGTGCAGAACCATGGCAAGATACGCCTTCTACATCGATACGGATTTCCATACGACCACGTTGACCGCGATAGATACCACCATCAGTTGGTTCTGTGGATACTACAAATTCTGGACGAATGCCACGTTCTTTAATAATGTATTCCCAGCACAATCCGTCGCAATCTTCTTCTTGTACTGTACCAACTACTAATACACGGTATTTATCATTCAATAAACCTAAGTCTTTCATGATTTTTGCACCGTATACTGCGGATACGATACCACCTAATTGATCAGATACACCACGGCCACCGATTTCAGTGTCGCTTTCAAACCCCTCATATGGATCAAAGTTCCAGTTGTCACGGTTACCAATACCTACAGTATCAATATGTCCGTCAAAAGCAATCAATGTTTTACCAGTGCCCATATAGCCAAGAATGTTACCCATAGGATCCACTTCTACTTCATCGAATCCTAAGTCTTTCATTTCTTTTTCAATGCGGCGAACGTGTTGTTCTTCTTCCGCACTTTCACCAGGGAATGCGACGATTTCTCTTAAAAATTTTGTCATCGCTGGTCCATAAGCTTCTGCTGCTTTTTTTACTGCTTGTAAATCCATTACCATTTCCTCCTTAAACACACATATACGTATACGTTAAAGTTAAAATTAACTGTATATGACTTAAATAGTTAGATTAAAATTTTCCTTGCCACACAATTTCTTGATAACGTGTTGGGTCAGTGTCCCCTTCTGTGGAGAAGCAAAGTACTTTAGAATCTTTAGTAAGTCCTAATTCTTCTTTCAAATCTTTATATTCTTCCATAGTCATAGCGGCTGCTACTAAACCAAATGGAACAGCTCCAGATTCTCCAGAGATAATGCTTGTATCGCCTTTAATTGGTGCTGCAGACATTCTCATACCTAAGGATGCTACCCAATCTGGTGCAGATACAAATACATCCACATGGTTTTTCAAAATATCCCAAGAAATCGTATTTGGTTCACCACAAGCGAGTCCTGCCATGATTGTTTGTAAGTCGCCGCCTACGATACGTAAATCGCCATCGCCTGCTTTAGCACCTTTGTATAAGCAATCCGCTGCAGATGCTTCTACTACTACAATTTTAGGTTTCACAGGTGCATCTTTATAACGATTTACCACATAACCAGTAACAGCACCAGCTAAGGAACCAACCCCTGCTTGTACAATGACGTGTGTAGGTACATCTACGCCAGCTTTTTCTAATTGTTCAGTAGCTTCTAGAGCCATTGTGCCGTAGCCTTGCATGATCCATGTAGGAATTTCTTCATAACCATCCCAAGCTGTATCTTGGATAACAACACCATGATCTACTTTTTTGGATTCTGCAGTAGCTAAACGTACACAGTCATCATAGTTCATTTCTTCAATAGTTACTGTAGCACCTTCTGCTGCAATATTTTGTTTACGAGTTTCTGTGGAACCTTTTGGCATAAATACCACTGATTTTTGACCTAGTTTGTTTGCTGCCCAAGCAACACCACGACCATGGTTTCCATCAGTAGCTGTGAAGAATGTAGCTTGTCCAAATTCATCACGCAATTCTTTTGATGTCAAGATGTCATATGGCAAATCAGATACTTGTTTACCTGTTTCTTTAGCAATGAATTTCGCAATTGCATAAGAACCGCCTAACACTTTGAATGCATTTAAACCGAAACGATAGGATTCATCTTTAATGAATAAACGGCCTAATCCTAAGTGTTCTGCCATGCGTGGTAATTCAGTAAGTGGTGTTTCTTGATATTGCGGGAAACTCTTATGAAACTCGCGCACCCCTTCACTTTCTTTTACATTCATTGCACAGGTGTTCAAATCCTCTGAAGCGGGCATAGTGTTCTTAACCCATTGAATTCGTTCCATGTAACTCTTCCTCCTCTTTTACTTGGTTCAAATCATTATATAAAGTAAATTTAGAAACGTTGAAATATTCCGATATTTTATCAGATGCCTTTGAAATCAAAAAAGCGCCCTGGCAATATAAATATCGTATTGCTTCCAAGCGCTCATTCTTATTCATTAAATGTGCTGGTCGCCCTACTACTTTTTCAGCTTGAGATAACATATCGCTCAACAAATCGCTAACAGATGTAACAATTCGTTCACCTTTTGTTTCCCACGCATGATTACTGGATGTAATAATCCGATCTAAAGAGTTTTGCAATGTAATAAAATCAGTAATATCATAATTGATACACAATAAATACTGTAATTTATCATTATCATCACGTATATACATCGTCGTCGATCGAAGAACTCTTCCATCTTTGGTCCGTGTGAGATAAGCTTGTTTACCCTGACACTGACCATCGTCATTTCGTATCGCATCTAGTACTGCATGCGAGGCGCCATCACCTACATCTCGGTTAGAAATATCTCCATGCTCAATATACACAATAGAACTCTCTAATGTCTCTATTTGCACGTCGTGAATCAACACTTCACATGAAGCTCCAAATTGTGTCGCAATACCATGCGCAATTACCTTTAATTGTTCTAATTTCATAATTGTCTCCTAACTATTTTTTAGGCTATCTAACAATTTATTAGGTATGCCCTTATTATAGCACCATCATATTCATAATTCAATACTTTTTCTAAATATTTTTTAGGTTTTCTAATTTTTTGTTAGATGTCATCTATAAACAAAATAAAAAAGATAGAGGTAGATTGAGTCTACACTCAACCTACCTCTATACTATATATCAATTCCTATTCTTAGTAAGGAACTTCTGTTTTACGAGCTACACCCGTTTTGATTGCTGTTTCAGCTACTGCTTTTGCTACTGCTAATGGAACACGTTTGTCGAATGCATTCGCTACTACATAGTCTTCTGCTAATTCTTCATCTGTTACAAGAGCTGCTAGCGCCTCAGCGGCTGCCAATTTCATTTCATCATTAATTTCACGTGCTTGTACATCGATGGCTCCACGGAAGATACCAGGGAATACATTCACATTATTGATTTGGTTAGGCGCATCGCTACGACCTGTACCCATCACACGTACGCCAGCTGCTTTCGCTTCTTCGTACATAACTTCTGGAACTGGGTTAGCCATAGCAAATACGATAGCATCATCCGCTAAGCTTTCCAAAATTTCTTTCGTGAAAGCACCTGCTGCAGATACACCTAACAATACGTCAGCGCCTTTTGCAATCTCCGCCAAGTTACCAGTTTTTGTTTCTTGACCCAATGTTTTAATCAACTCAGCTTGTAAAGAATCAAGACGTTTGTAGTCTTTGTTCAATACACCGGAGCTTACCATTAATGTAATGTTACGAGCGCCTGCTAAGTATAATAGACGAGCAATATTAGCACCCGCTGCACCAGCACCATTTACAACGATTTTAACTTTGGATAAATCTTTTTTCACAAAGCGAAGAGCTGCTTTTACACCTGCCAAACAAGCGATAGCTGTACCATGTTGATCATCATGGAATACAGGGATTTCTAGCTCTTTTTTCAAGCGATTTTCGATTTCGTAGCATTTAGGAGAAGAAATATCTTCTAAGTTAATGCCAGCAAAGTTTTTTTGCACTAATTTTACAGTGTTGATCAACACGTCTGGATCTTTTGTATCAATCACCAAAGGAATGCAATCTACATTGCCGAAACGTTTGAACAATAAGGATTTACCTTCCATAACTGGAATCGCAGCAGCTGCTCCGATATCACCTAAACCCAATACACGAGTACCGTCAGATACAACGGCTACCATATTAGAACGACATGTTAAGTCGAAGGATTTATCTTCATCTTCTTTGATGTGAAGGCATGGTTCTGCTACACCTGGAGTGTATGCTACCGTCAAGTCATGAGCATCTTTTAATTCGTATTTTGTTCCTGTTTGCAAGAAACCTTTTAGTTCCAAGCGTTTTTCAATTGCCTCTTGTTTTACGTCCATGGGAAAACCTCCTAGATTTTCAATGATGGTAAGTTTCTACCGTAGAATATTTCCGCCATCTCTTGTTTGAGTTGTTGGTTAATTTGTTTGCGCTCTTTTAGCGTCAAATCTTCTTCGGTAATACCAAACAAATAATTATTAATGTCGTACTCTTTCAGCATCATTTTGGTATGGAAAATATTTTCTTGATACACATTCACATCGATCATATTGTAGAGATTACGTGTTTTAGAGTTAATGTAATTTTGAATGGAGTTCATGCGATGATCCATGAATAATTTTTTACCATGAATATCACGAGTGAATCCACGTACTCTATAATCTAAGCTGATGATATCGGAATCAAAGCTATCAATAAGATAGTTTAATGCGTTGAGCGGAGAGATTTGACCACATGTGGACACGTCGATATCTGCACGGAATGTACTGACTCCATTATCTGGATGACTTTCAGGGTAGGTATGAACCGTCAAATGAGATTTATCAAGATGCATTACCACATCATCTTTATCTACTTTATCAACAGGTTCTTCCGAAATCAGGATGGTTACGCTTGCCCCTTGTGGATCATAGTCTTGCTTTGCCACATTCAACACATTGGCTCCGATAATATGTGAAACCTCTGTTAAAATATCAGTCAGGCGCTGTGCATTGTAAACTTCGTCAATGTATTCAATATATTGGCGTTTTTCTTCTTCTGTACGCGTATAACAAATATCATAAATATTAAAACTCAAGGTTTTCGTTAAATTGTTAAACCCATAGAGTTTCATTTTATTTGATTTTACAGATGTATCCATAACTTAATATCTGCCTTCCTTATAATACCTACCATTATTATATCGAATTAAATAAATATATTCAAGACTTTCGATATAAAATTTTCATTTTTTATTAATTACTTAATTATAGTGTGTCGCAATTGCTCCACCAATGCCCGTAGCGCCTTACCTCGATGGCTAATAGCTTGCTTTTGTTCCATAGAAATATTGGCCATCGTCGTTTTTAATTTTGGAATGTAAAAGTATGGATCGTAACCGAATCCACCTTTTCCCATTGGGCTTAACTGAATAAGTCCTTCACAAGTGCCTGTAGCTCGAACACATTGTCCATCCGGTGTAGCCCATACAAGAGCACATTGATAACGTGCTGTTCTATCACTTGGAGTAACATCCACCAATTCCGCTACTAATCGTCGATTATTATCTTCATCACTGCGATGCAGTCCTGCATAGCGCGCAGAATATACACCTGGTGCACCGCCTAAGGCATCTACTTCTAAGCCAGAATCATCTGCCACACAAGGCAAACCACAAGCCTCTGCATAGTATAAAGCCTTCAATTCTGCATTTTCCATAAAGGTAGTGCCAATTTCTTCTGGTTCATCAATATCTACAACGTCATCTATCGTACGCACTTCAAAGCCTAATTCTTCAAAGGCTGCGGTAAACTCTCGAATTTTTCCTTTATTCCGTGTGGCTAATACCACTGCTTTCGGTGCATTTTCATGACCCACCATGTTACCAATTTCACCTAATGCTTCACGTTGTACCGCCATTAGTTGTTGTGTACCAGCTTCACCTAAATCTAATAGGCTATTCAACTCATCTCTTGTGAAAGTCCCATGTTCACCTGTTCCTTGCACTTCTACTAATTGGCCTTTACCGGTACAAACCACATTCATATCCACAATGGCTGCACTATCTTCTTCATAGCACAAGTCTAGCATAGGACCATCTTCACCGATTCCCATAGAAATAGCTGCTAAATAGTCCGTTACAGGAAACTTACCATATCCATCGTACATAGAATAGATAGCATCTACTAAAGCCACAAAAGCCCCTGTAATCGAGGCAGTACGAGTGCCACCATCAGCTTGTAGTACATCACAGTCTACCGTAATTGATACTTCGCCTAAAGCTTCTAAGTCTACAACAGCTCGCAAGGCACGACCAATCAAACGTTGGATTTCCACGGTGCGACCTGTCTGTTTACCTTTTGCTGCCTCTCTAGGTACACGAGTATGTGTAGCTCGTGGTAACAAGGAATATTCTGCTGTCACCCAGCCTGTGCCAGTTCCTTTCAAAAAGCGGGGAACGCGATCCTCAACGCTAGCCGTACAAAGGACTTTTGTATTGCCACATTCAATTAGTACAGATCCCTCTGCATAGGCAGTGTAATGCCTAGTAATTTTCACAGGGCGTATTTCTTTTAAACTACGACCATCAATTCGCATCGTCATTCCTCATTTCCCATTACAATCGGATTATACATACCTCTTATTATACACAATCTTAGTACTGATTGGCAATTTGTGTATGCCTTTGACTGAGGGTTCTTTGAGTCGTTCATGAGTAGGCATTTTTGGTGTGAATCTCCTAAATGGCAGAATGCGGTGCACTCCCTCAGAAACGACACTACGTAATGTTTCTTCGGAAGTACACCGCATTCTGCTTAGCGTTAATATGAATTTTTCAAAAGCGCCTACTCACATTGCCGTATCATGATATCTATATATCAGTCAAAGGCAAACATATATGTTGAATCTGTCTATAAGATTGTGTATCCTCATCGTTATGTGAGAGGGATCCTCAAGGGGAGGGGAACAAGAGCTTTATCTATCCTTTTGCCGATAGATTATACGCCAAGCTATATGATGGATGTACAGTCTGTTGATAGTTTCTTTATCTCCTACGGAGTATATGTATGATTCTAGCTAGAAGTATACACAAAATAACATTGTGCATTTAGTTGCCTGTATTCTATGAGGAAGTAAATATAAGACAAGGATATCTGAACACAAAATGCGACATACCTAGTACAAACTATATAATACGGTTTGTGCCTCGTTATGTCGCATTTACTTTACATGATTTGATACCAAAACTCGTAGCATGGAGTTTAGGTACGTTTATAATGTTTGAACCTTACACTCTCAGCATAGAGTTTAGGAACGCTTGTGTTCTTGGGTTTTGTGGATTCCCGAAGACCTGTTCCGGGGTTCCTTCTTCTTGTATTTTACCGTCTGCCATGAAGATGACTCTGTCTGCTACTTCACGAGCGAATGCCATTTCATGGGTGACGATGATCATGGTCATATCTTCTTCGGCTAGTTCCTTGATGGTCCGCAATACTTCACTAGTATACTCTGGGTCCAAAGCGGAGGTAGGTTCATCGAAGAGCATGATTTCTGGTTTCATTGCCAATGCTCTAGCAATAGCGACCCTTTGTTTTTGTCCCCCTGACAAGGTGCTAGGGTATACGTCTCGTTTATCCCAGAGGCCTACTTTTTCTAATAAGGACTGTGCGATGGGCAAAATCTCTGCGTCTTTCATGCCTTTCACCATGCGAGGTGCCACCATGATATTTTCTAGGACTGTCATGTGCGGGAATAGGTTGAACGATTGGAATACCATCCCCATTTTGAGCAAGATTTGTTGCTGTTCTTCTTTCCCTACGTAAACCGCCGTCCCTGCGTTTTCCGGTGTGTCCACCAAGGTCGCCCCATCGACGGTAATGCTCCCTTTTTGGATTGTTTCTAATTGTCCTAAGCAACGAAGAAAGGTGGATTTCCCCGACCCAGAGGGACCGATGATGGACACCACTTCGCCACGTTCCATGGATAGTGACACATCTTGCAAAACCGCCACCGAGCCAAAGCTTTTTTCAATATGTAACATGTCTATGAAAGCCATGGTTTCCTCCTAATCTTCGTAAATCGCCATGCGGCGTTCTAAATATTGATACAGTTTCGTCAACACAAATGTCATAGCCAAGTAGAATACACCAGCTACGATGAAAGCTGTAATGTCGAAGTCTCGTTGTACAATGCTACGAGTGATTCGTAAAATATCATTCATAGCTAAGACATACACCAAGGATGTATCTTTCAGCAGTGTAATCGTTTCATTCGCTAATGGTGGCAATACTCGTTTGATGACCTGTGGCAAAATGATTTTGTACATCGTCTGCATATAAGTAAAGCCTAAGACCTTCGCCCCTTCATATTGTCCTTTTGGAATCGATTGGATACCACTGCGGAAAATTTCACACAAGTAGGCGATGTAATTCAACACGAAGGACAGTACCGCAGCCGTCATATCTGTGAGTTCAAAGCCATCAATCATAAATGGCAAACCATAATAGATGAGCAAAATTTGTAGCATTAACGGGGTGCCACGCATCACGTATACATAAGCATCCACGATGGTGGTCAACACTCGGTTTGTGCTCAATCGGAGCAGTGCCAAGAGCAATCCTCCTGGCACTGACAAGATGATGACGATGAAGAACAAGGACAAGGTCACCTGGAATCCGCCAGCAATAGCCGGAACTATTTGTAACATATACTCCAATACGTCCATGTTTATTTATACTCCTCTTTCGTCAAGATAGATGTGTCGCCAAACCATTTTTGCGCCAATTTGTCAGCCGTACCATCATTCATCACTTCTTGTAATGCAGCGTCAACTTTTGCTTTCAACGCTTCCTCTTCCTTGCGCATACCTACACCTACTTTTTCACTGGCGAAGGAGCCTGTAGCTACGGTGAACACATTGTTACCTTTTTTGCCGATTAAATAACGGCCTACCATTTCATCCACCACGACCGCATCAATACGGCCTAATTCTAGGTCCATGAAAGCGTTTACATAATCGCCATATTCTTTGACTTCTTTAAAGTTTTTAGATTGTGGATCATTTTTTACCGCTTCCAAACCAGTAGAACCTGATTGAACACCTACTCGTTTGCCATCGAGTTGGGCCTTGTCAGCAATACCAGCATCTGATTTCACAGCAATGATTTGGTCCCCACGAAGATATGGTTTAGAGAACAAAATATTGCGCTCCCGTTCCTTCGTAATGGTTAAACCATTCCACAACACATCAATGCGTTTAGATTTTAGTTCTGCTTCTTTACTATCCCAATCGATGGATTTAAATTCCACTTCAGAACCAATACGTTTTGCCACTTCTTTCGCAAGATCGATATCAAAACCTACGAGTTCACCTTTTTCATCTTTAAATCCCATAGGAGGAAAGTTATCATCTAAGCCGATAACAATTTTTTTCGGCACCTCTGTGTTCGCCTGCTTCGTAGACGCCCCACAACCTGCCACTAACCCCACAATTACCAGTGCACTAGCTGCTGCTAATACTGTTTTAGAACATTTTTGTAGCCAATTCATAATACTTTCTCCTCTCTACAGTTATGTAATCTCTATTTCATGATTACATTATACTTTAGTTAATTAAAGTTGTAAAGAGATAAATTGCAAAAATTTTATCATGTATTATGAAAGTAATTTATACTGACAACGCCCCTCCAATAACTAACTATCAAAACAAAAAGCGATATAGTAAGTTATGTACTCACTATATCGCTGATTTGCTCTTTACCTATATGTTTTATATCAATGCATGCTCTTTCGCAATAGCCTTTACTTCTTCTACAGTAAAGTTAGTGACTTCTGCAATCATTTCTAAGGACAAATGCTTACGCAACATCTGAATGACAACCTCAGCTTTACCTTCTGCCCGACCCTCAGCCACGCCTTCTTTCCAATATGTATAATGATCCATTGATAGCATTGAATATTCCTCCCTCCAAGCCTCACAATGTTTTGCTTCATCTACGGCACTTTCAATATCTGTTAGTAACTCATCCGATGCAGCATGACCGTCCACATAATCTAAGAACCGTTGCAACGGCTTCGAAATATCATTATAAAGAAACTATGTCAGAACAAAAAGTTAGAATCTATAGATTACACCTTAAGCTGATCTTTAAATTATATCTATATATGATAGGTTAGTAGAGGAACTCAAAGATAACATAGGATAGTCCAGAACAAAAGCATACCCAAAACCAAATGAGTTCATTACCTGTACCATCATCCCAAGTGGCTTCATCAGAAGTAGCCAATAGGATAGCAAAAAATGAGTATACAAACGATAGAATAGGCGCAACGATAAGTCCTTTTTCAACAATCATATAAATACCCATAAGTGCTACTGCAATAGCATGAGGAACTACCATGATTCTAAAACTAAAGGCATACATTAAGACTGCATAAGCAGCGTGAATTAGCAATACAGCAAACATATAGATTTTCCCCTTGTGCGAAAATAGACTCTGCCGTATAACAAACAGATATTACTCCTTGATAAGAGAGTAACATGTTTTCTAGTCCTATTCAAGTATTTTTATATCGATTCAGTGCCTCTAAGACTTTCATTTTATCTTGATGACTCAGAAACTGTAAGCTAATAGGCACGATATATATACCGCCCGTTTCTGTTTGCACATACAAAGTTTTCCAGTCCTCTCCGAATCCCATGACACCTTGATAATGCACAAAGGTTAAATATAAGTCCGGTGCAAAAAAACGTTCAATTCTTTCTTTTACCAATATAGGTGTCCGTTTTAGAATGAGCCCTTCTGTAGCAATATAAATCTCCACATCGTCTTGCTGGTACATGCGCAATAATGCGTAGACAGATACCACCATAAGAAGAAGCATCCACATATTGAAGCTATGACCCAGTTCTCGATATAGAAGCACTCCACGATACAGTCCCCAAGCGGCGATAGCTGCATACACTAGTTGAAATCCCCATATCATAACAGAGGAATTATGTAATTCTTCTTGAATCGCTCCACAAGGAAACAGTTCTTCTACTTCTTTACGTTTCATAGTTTCTCTCCCAAACAGCACTCCAACCTCTATGTATTTCTACTCAACACCTCTATAGACAGCATCTACTTGTCTGCTTCATACATATCCCACTATACTTCCTCACAACGTCTTAGTATAGATGATTAAAAAGATGTAATGAAATGCTACATACGCATCTCATTACATCTTACTATTACTTACGTCGTAGGCCCATAGCTTCTTCTACACGAGCCAATGTTACGTTCGCCACAGCGGCTGCTTTTTCAGCACCTTCTGTCAAAATCGTATCTAGCTCAGGGCTGTCGATTAATTCTGCATACCGCTCATGGATCGGTGTCATTGCTCCTACTAATAGGTCTGCAATATCACCTTTGAAAGTTCCATAATTTTTGCCAGCATACATGCTTTCAATAGCCTCAAAGGAATCTCCTGTTAAAGCATTGTAAATGCCCATCAAATTGGAGATACCTGGCTGTTTTTCTTTATCGTAGCGCACAACGCCCTCAGAATCAGTGGCTGCCTTTTTAATCTTCTTCACCACTACATCTGGTGTATCCAACAAGCGGATGGTCGCCCAATTATTATCATCGGACTTACTCATTTTTTTCGTTGGATCTTGTAAGGACATCACACGAGCACCACCTACGGTAGTTTTAATGTCTGGCATAGCGAATACTTCACCATATTTGAAATTGAAACGTTGCGCCAAGTCACGAGTTAACTCGATGTGTTGACGTTGGTCATCTCCTACAGGCACATAGTTGGTTTGATATAACAAAATATCCGCCGCCATCAATGGTGGGTATGTCAACAAACCAGCTGGGATGGTTTCCCCTTGTTTCGCCGATTTATCTTTGTATTGCGTCATACGCTCTAATTCACCGATGGAACTTAAGGTTGTTAAAATCCAACCCAACTGCGCATGAGCAGGTACTTCGGATTGCACAAACAAAGTCACTTTATTAGGGTCCAAACCTACTGCTAAATATAAGGCAGCAAGGCTTCGCGTATTGTGGATTAAATCTTTTGGATCTTGTGGTACTGTGATAGCATGTTGGTTCACAATACAGTAAAAACAATCATGGTCATCTTGGAACGTTAAGAAGTTGCGAAGAGCTCCAAGGTAATTGCCAATGGTTAACTCACCGCTAGGTTGTATTCCCGAAAATATAACAGACATAGTATCTCCTATTCTACGGTTACAGATTTTGCCAAGTTTCTTGGTTTATCTACATCAGCACCGCGAGTGATAGCTGCATAATAGGACAACAATTGCAATGGTACAACGGCTAAGATAGGCACTGTGAAAGCATCAGTTTTTGGCACGAAGATAGTATGGTCAACATATTTCGCCAACTCTTCGTCACCTTTCATACCCACACCGATTACGATAGCATCACGAGCTTTTACTTCTTTGATGTTGCTCATCATTTTTTCACGTACCGATTCTTGTGTTGCCAAGGCGATCACAGGAATGCCTTCTTCGATCAATGCCAAAGTACCATGTTTCAACTCACCACCTGCATAAGCCTCTGCATGGATGTAGGAAATTTCTTTCAATTTCAAAGACCCTTCCATAGCCACTGCATAGTCGATTAAACGGCCTAAGAAGAACGCATCTTCTTTGTAACCGTAATGGTTGGCAAAGGCTTTGATTTCATCTACGTTTTCAAAGATTTCATGAGTCAATGTAGGTAACTCTTGTAAGTTTGTCAAAATTTCGTGTTTTACTGCTTCATCGATGCGACCATTTAATTGACCTAAGTACACTGCTAATAACAATAAAGCTACTAATTGTGTGGTGTACGCTTTTGTGGATGCTACGGCGATTTCAGGACCTGCCCAAGTGTAGATTACTTGATCCGCTTCACGAGATACGGCGGAACCCACTACGTTAGTAATACCTAAAGATTTAGCACCTAAGCGTTTTGCTTCTTTCAAGGCAGACAATGTATCGCTAGTTTCACCAGATTGGCTGATGACGATGCATAAGGTATCTTCATCCGTTAATGGTGTACGGTAACGGTATTCAGAAGCGATATCTACTTCTACTGGAATACGAGCTAATTGCTCAATGTAGTATTTCGCTACTAACCCTGCATGGTACGCCGTACCACACGCTGTAATCAAGATGCGCTTGATGCCTTTCACTGTGTCTGGTGTCCAGTTTAATTCATCATACACTACTTCTGTAGCATCTTTATTAATACGACCGCTCAACGTATCACGAATCGCTTTTGGTTGTTCGTAAATTTCTTTTAACATGAAGTGCTCATAGCCACCTTTTTCAGCCGCTTCTGCATTCCATGTGACATGATAAATGTCTTTTTGTACTGGTTGACCAGCTCGGTCAGTGATTGTAACGCTATCTGGTGTCACAATAACAACTTCGTTGTCGTTGATGATATATGTTTCACGAGTGCGTTGAATAATAGCTGGGATATCGGAAGCAATGAAGTTTTCACCGTTTCCTAAGCCCACTACCAATGGATTATCTTTTTTTGTAGCAATGATTTTATTTGGTTCATCAGCGCAAACCATTACTAAAGAATAAGACCCTTCGATGCGATCTAGCATACGGCGAACGGTACTTTCAAAGTTGCCATCATACATATCGCTCAATAAGTGAGCTACTACTTCTGTATCTGTTTCAGATGTAAATTCAACACCTTTGGCCAATAACTCTTCTTTCAATGGCATGTAGTTTTCAATGATACCATTGTGCACTACGGCAAATTTTCCATCTGTACTTGTATGCGGGTGCGCATTCATATCGCTTGGACGACCATGAGTAGCCCAACGAGTATGACCGATACCAATATGACCTTGATTAGGATCTGCTTTTACCACAGCTTCCAAATTCGCCAAACGGCCCATTTTCTTTTGTACTTTAATTACATTATTTTCGCCTACTACGGCAATCCCTGCAGAATCATATCCGCGGTATTCTAATTTCTCCAAACCTTCCAGCATAAAATCTGCTGCATTTTCAAATCCAATATATCCTACGATACCACACATGGTATATTCCTCCTTGATTAATTCATTCATGTTGCTTCTGAAAGTAGCCTTTGTGCACCCAGTTACCTTGGTGTTTTGCTCTACTTCTACGACTGAAGCTAGCCGAGAGGCATCCGCTGAATTTCGATACTCCTCTACCTCGTCCACTGTGAAAGCTGTCTCTTCCCAGCGCTTGCGCTATTCGCCTTTACGAATTTGGTCCCTCCTTTGCATGTGTTTCGACAGTTCTGTTGACTATGCCTAAGTCTTTAAAAATAGTCATAATCAGTAGTATTATACTTCATATGAGCCGTTACTGTAAAGAAATAAACAAATTTGTTATTAGGCATATATAATGTTGTCATAGTATATAGATAAATAAATGTGCCCAAAAGGTGGTAAAAATATAATAGAGGAACGCTGATCTAAGTGTATCAACATTCCTCTATTATGCTATCATGCTATTTACGTCTCTTCTGCAATGACTCCATCACGACATAATAGTCGATGATTCCCTACCGCAGCAGCCTCTTCTTCACTATGAGTAACCCACAAGCAGGGGATAGCCCATTCAGAAATAATAGCAACTAAATCTTGTTGCAACTGAGCACGTAAGTTCACATCTAACGCCGTAAGCGGTTCGTCTAGGATAAGTAATACTGGTTTTGAGTACAGTGCTCGTCCTAAGGCCACCCGTTGTTGCTCCCCACCAGATAAGCCTTTGGCTTTCTTCTTAAGATGTGGTGTCAATCGCAAACGCTCCACAATATGATCGAATAGCTCTGGAGAACCTTGTTTACTATACCGAATATTCTCCTCTACAGTCATATGAGGAAATACAATATTGCCTTGCGGCATATAGCCAATGTGTCGTTCTTGGGTAGGTACGCCTGTTCCCTTTTCGAACCATACCTCATTATTGGCTGTAATCCTACCTTCTTTTGGCGTCAACAATCCACACAAAGCTTTCAAAAATGTAGATTTTCCACTTCCAGAAGGGCCCATCAATGTAGTAATGCCTTCTTGTAATGTGCCTTGGGCTTTCACAACAAAAGTCCCTCGTTCTATGACGATATCAAAGGAAATCATAGTACCTCCTTACCGATTTGAGAAGAGGGAACCTTTGGTTAGACCTTGAATGGCCCACACAAGCCCCAATGTTAAAATACAAATATAAATCACTAATTCAAATGCACCGTTATAATCGCCAAATTCTACGAGAGAATAAATGGCTAATGGCATAGTTCTCGTCACACCTGGAATATTTCCAGCGATCAAAATAGTAGCCCCGAATTCACCAAGTCCACGCGCAAAACACAGAATGGAACCGCTGAGGATTCCTTTCCACGCCAATGGCAAGGAAATCGACCAGAACACGCGAAACTCGGAGGCTCCCAAGGTGCGAGCTACATCTTCCATATCGCTATCAATGGCAGCTAAGGCTGTTCGCACTGATTGATAAAATAACGGAAAGCTCACCACTGCAGATGCTATAATAGCTCCTATCTTAGAGAAAACTACACGAATTCCGTGTGCCTCTAACCAGGCACCAAAAGCATTACCTGGGGAGAATATGATAAGTAACACAAAACCCAATACCACCGGTGGTAATACCAAAGGCAGTGTAAAAAAAGAATCAATTAAAGATTTCCCTGGAAAGGCATAGTGTTTCATCACATAGTTCAAACTTAGCCCGAAAATAGCGTTAATTATAAGTGCTATGAACGCCACTTCTACGGATAACTGTAAAGCTATCATTGTTTCACTGGTTCAGCAAAGCCCCATTTAGCCAATACTTCGCTAGCCTCTTTACTTGTTAAGAACGCATAGAAATCTTCTGTTAATTTATTTTGATTCTTTTTCACTACGCCGATAGGGTACTCGATCGGTGCATGTAATTTAGCATCTACTGTAGCAGAAATGTCTACTTTATCCTTCAATGCCAATGCATCAGTTTTGTACACAAATCCTACATCAGCTGCCCCTTCCGCAATATACGCACCAACTGCTTTTACGTCTTTCGCAAATACAATGTTAGGTTCTACTGCATCCCACAAATTCGCTTTTGTTAAGGATTCTTTCGCATATTTGCCTGCTGGTACTGTTTCTACAGTGCCGATAGCTACTCGTTTTGCATTCGTAATATTGTCCAATGTAACAGCCTCTTTACCTTTTGGTACGATCATTACCAATGTGTTTGCTACGAATGGGCGAATATTATCCATTAAACCTTTTTCATTTAATTGATCCATATTCTTTTTGTTCGCAGAAATAAAGATACTAGATGGCGCGCCTTCTTCAATCTGTTGACGTAATGTGCCAGATCCTGCATACACAACATTGATTTGTTCCGGTTTTAAATTATGTTTTTTCACATAGTCTGCTTTCAGCTCTTCCAATGCCCCTTGCATACTAGCTGCTGCAGATACAGTGATGGTTTCATTTGTAGATGGTGTTGTAGACGATGTAGTACCTTGTCCACCGCAGCCAGCTAATGCCAACACTCCTATCATAAGTAAACCCATAAACCAATTACGCTTCATAATGATATCCTCCCTAATTAAAATATATACACTTAGAAGCTTACTACATATTCTCATTATACTAGAAAAGCAACAGTAAGCAAAATGAATTTAGTTACATGTGGTACAATAAAGATGACAACTATACAACCTAAGGAGGTTATCTATTATGGATTTATTTTTTCACATCATTCTCACCAGTATCGTCCCCATTTTATTACTTACCCTCATGGGGGTCTTATTAGATCGATGGTTTCACCTCGATTTACGAACACTAAGCAAACTGAACTTTTACTTATTTTTGCCCGCTTATATTTTGAAATCCTTTTATGTCACCGATTTAACCCATGAAAGCTTTGAAATTTTTGGCTGTGCCCTCATTATTTTATTTGCTAACTCAGCCTTAGCAGGCATCGTCGCTAAGTGGCAAGGTTATAATTTAGGAAAAACAGAAATCGTCCGCAACGCAGTGATGTTTTCCAACATTGGTAACCTAGGAGTAGCCTTAGGGACTTTCGTCTTTGCCAATGATCCATACATCATCGATGGATCTACCCCCTATTTACATGATGGGGTTATCGCCATTATCGCTACTTTTATTATCCAAACTGTGTTCTGTAACTCTTTAGGATTCTATCAAGCTGGCAAAGGGAAATTAACCACCGCAGAATCTTTGCGTACCATCTTACATATTCCTATTATGTATTGTGTGCCTATATCCATCATTGCTCATTACTACATTCCTATCGATTTCACGCAAACCATTATATGGGGACCTTTAGATATATTCGGCCGTTGCTTTGTAGGCGCAGCTATGCTCACCCTAGGAGTACAGTTGAACCGTACACCTTGGAACTTCATCAAGAAAGATGTGATGATTACTTCTTTTCTACGGTTAATTGCAGGTCCTCTGTTGGCCCTCATCGTAGTACTTCCTGTAACTATGTACTACACACCATTAAGTGCTATCGCAGCGCAAAGTATTATCATCGCTTACGCAGTCCCATCAGCCGTAAATACCGCTCTTATGGCTGTGGAAATGAACAACAATCCAGAACTAGCTACACAAATTGTACTAGCCACTACAGTTCTTTCCTCTTTTACTATGCCCCTAGCTATATTATTGGCATACTATGTATTCCCCTTATAGCTAACACTTTGGTGCGTCAATTCACTTGATATAGTAAACAAATTAACGTATACAGGTACATTCATGTCTGCTATGTAACTGTATAGCAGTCAATAGTCTAGATCAATAACACGATATAAAAACTATGCGATACCCTACTCTGCCATAAAAGCATAAAACTCTAAGAAACTATCTAACAATGTAACAATACATTGCTAGATAGTTTTTTACATGCAAAAAGGGCTGCTTTCGCAACCCTCCTACATGCTCTGTACTTATTGATGCCCTACGTGCTCTAATCCTTGACGAATTAACACGATAACATGGTCATCATTCAATCGATACCAAGCTGTTTTTCCTTCTTTTCTAAATGTTACAAGTCTTGCTTGACGCAACACACGTAACTGATGAGATATAGCTGACTGGCCCATATCCATAGAATCTGCAATTTCAGTTACACACATTTCTTTCTGAAGCAGATGTCTAACAATACGCAACCGCGTTGGATCCCCTAGGACCTTGAATAGTTCAGCTAACAATTGTGTTTCCAACTCTTGTTGATTTGTTTCCATCTTAACCTCGCTATCATATAGTAATCCATTCTCTCTAATTAGAGTTTGGTATTACTATTATATCATTTTTTTCCTGTTCTGTATCACCAATTTTTTCCAAAAGAACACGAGAATCTTTTTCTTGATCCACTACACTCTCTGGCGTGGCTAATTCTAAGGGTACACCTTTGGCATAGACACCAGTAACTACCCCATATCCATCACGTAATTTCATAGTACCAATCAATGTCCCACGATAATTCGTATAGAATTTTTTATCCACTTTACTAAGGTCTACTTTGACACGATTGAAAGGAATGGAAAACTCCACCACTCCATGGTCAAATCGCTTTACATTAGCCCGAATATATTCTTGATCTTTCGGTGTTTCATCTGTGGCTGATACCACTTGTAATACACCAGACTGTTTAGGTGTGACAATGACATATACCTCATGACCTACTTCTGGGGTCTCTTTACCTTCCCAATTGGCATACGATCCTAAAAATTCCACTTCTAAATAGTCCGAAGGTACCCAACCAATGTGACGACTTACTTTCACAGGCCATTGATATTCTGTACCACCTTGTAGCAAAGTTGTATAACGTTGTTGAATGTAGAACTGGCTCAGCAAGGCAACGATGGCAGCCAGAGCAAAGACAATCCATTTTTGATATCTCATCGTTCTTCCTCCTTCACTACACCCTCAGAGTCTACTACTTTCACGTCCTTTGATACAGCTTGCTCTCCCAATGGAAATTCCTCCATTGTTGGATCTGTTGACTGACGACGAGCTTGTCGAACACGCTGATTTACCTTAACCCTTTGTAGTCGTTTACGCCATAAATATAAGGCATTGATACCTAATACAATGACCCCTAGCACTAAGAACGATACACCTCGCTCCACAAAAGTAAAGCTAGGATCAAAGAATCGAGCTCCAAACATAGCAATTAGCGTCAAAATACTACTATTCAATAAGCTCACCTTTTTCACCAAGGTGCCACAAATAAAAGTCCCTAAAGCTGCTACTAAAATATATGCATTAAATAGGATGGACGTCAAAATAGGTGTCGCCCCAGAGACAGTGACCACATAGCATCCAAAGATTACAAAAGGAATCAATCCGATAGTGCTTTCAATACGCTTAGCTAATACTAAACGACGCAATACAAGAACTGCTATGCCTAAGCTCAATACCATGCAAAACCATAGCCACCATGCCATGGTGCTTTCACCAATGCGAATCCATGTACTAATGTAAGTACCTTCCACAATGGTGTACAACAGAGCAATGGCACCTATACCTTTACAAGGAAGTGCTAAGAGGGCAATTTTCTTTTCTAATGTGCCTAAGCCGTAGGTAACGGCGCCCAATACACTAATAAAAAATAAATTCATTTGTGGCTCATAGGTGGATAAGATGAAGAATACTTCCCCAAAAATGGCACCAATAAAGGCCCAAGATACAGATACTAACAAGGAATCTTTCGACCCCTGATACTTACCAAATCTACGAATATAGTATGGTACTGCTACTAATAAAAGTCCTCCCACTGCTACAGGCCCTACCCAAGTATTTAAAGGATGGCTAGAAAAACTCCACCCCAATACACCAATAAGATATAAAATCATACCTAGAGCCGAATCCAAGACATAAATAATCGGCAAGGCACAGCAAAGAATGATAAGCACATATAGCCCCATATGCTCACCTGTATAGAAAGTATCTGCTACCAACAAAGTAGTGGCTGTCAACAGTCCCATATAAATAACAGTAATGCTTTCTGCTACCATACTAGCTGGCTTTGCTTTCCATACACCACCACCGACCACAGCAATAGCTAATAACAAGATTGCCAAGGACCAATCAAATCGTCCATTAGGTGAAAACCCATACCAATATCCCGCAAAAAGCAAAATAATTCCCAGCAAAATAAGTATAGCTCCACCTAACACTGTAATTAATCGTGTCCAAGATGGGCCCTCTTTAGGGATAAAACCGTACTTTGCTTGTAGCTGATGGCTCTGTTCTTCTGAAATAATTCCCTCTTCTTTCCATTGGTCAAGCTCTTTGTGCAACCAATGTATATGTTTTACATTCATATGCCTCTCCATAAAAAAAGGCTTTGCTCAGAGAACAAAGCCTTATATCCTATTATTTAACAATCAATACTGGACATGTGGAATGACTAGTTACATAACTACTTACACTACCCATAAATAAACCTTTTAAAGGTCCCAATCCACGGCTCCCCATAACAATTAAGTCTGCATCATATTTTTTAGCTACTGCTAATACAGCAGGTCCAGGAGACCCTACTTCAAAAACGCATTTGACTTTCATATCAGCTGGTACCTCTTCTGCTACTTCGCTCAAGATTTTTTTACCTGTTTCTTCCATATCTTCAGCAATTTGTTCAGATACATAACCACCACTAATTGGAGTTTGGTCAAAATTAGAAATTGCGGATACAATGTTTGCTACGTGCACTAAAATCAATTCCGCATCATTACGTTTAACAATTGCCAATGCATGTTCTAACGCTCTTTTACCATTTTCCGATCCATCTGCAGGAACAATTATTTTTTTATATTCCACCATAGTAAGACCTCCTCCATATTGTCACTGTGCTACTATGTAACTTGCCTATATCACTATAATTCGACATAGACTTGAAAATTCCTTTTCTTTACTCTTATTGTCTCACAAAATCTGAATCTTCGCAAATGAAACTTGCGTCACGATGATATCTTTATGGTGTTCTTTGGCAATATTAACTCACACTGAAAGCACAGCGTAGGTTCTAAATCGAAGAGCAGGGCACAAAGCCATTTCTCTATTTCTGAGTTACTCGATAAATGGAAGACCGTGGCACACCTCTCCACAAACTGATACTCCGTTAGGTTTGCTCCGAGGTATGCCACGTTCTTCTAGGATTAACATTAATTAGTAAATGCATCGTATTCTTCTTTTATTTACCAATTTTGAGTAGTTAATACGTACACGCGTATGCTGTGCTATGTCTACTTCGTCCTATCATTGCAAAAGAACACCTACAAGAGTATATCCTGCCACTGCGTTTCTACGGAGAGGTATGCTATGTTTGCTTTGGACATGCCACGTTCTTTTTGTAATAAATAATTATAGAGCTCAAGAGCTGTAATTAGCATTATCTCAAAATCTTTTTAAATACATTTTCTTTCATGTACATAAGATACGTAAAATTTTTATTCTATACTCAGTTTTATATATGCTATTTTTGTTAGTCCCCTTGAAGTTATACAGAAAGGAGGGTAAAGCGATATATTCTTATTTTAGTCGAATTAATGACAATAAAATAGCTCCAATAATTGGGGAGATGGACAATGCCATTAAGGCTGTTTGGTAATTGCCTGTAGCTGTTAATACTGTGGACAAAATGATAGGTGCTGTGAGTGCGCCAATTTGGTTAAATAGATTTACGAACCCTGCTGTGGTACCTCTTAGTTCTGGTGGTGCTGCTTGGATAATGATAGCATTGGTTAATGGGCTATACATAAATGCTCCCATACCTAATAGAGGGGCTGTAATGTATAACATATCTGGATTGGTTGTGTTCGCAAAGATTAGCAAAGCTGGAGAGAACAAAAACATAACGATGGCCGCTAAATAGTTTCGTGGTAAAGAAATTCTATCTGAAATGAATCCGATAGTCGGTTTGGCAATCACTGCTGCAATACCGTAAATACTCATAATAGCGCCTGCAAAGATAGGTGTCACATGCAATTGTTTCACTAAATACAAGTTAGCCCAAGTGGTAACACCCCAAGTAGTGCCTGTTGCGAAAAATCCCATCACTGCTAACAATAAAATGTTGCGGTTTGTTCCTACAAAACGTAAGCTTTGTGCTAATGACATGCACCGTGGCTCTGTTCCTTGTACTTCTACTGTATGGTTCTTTCTGAAAGCTTGTACTTCTTTCACCGTAAACAAAGCTAAAAAGAATACTAGTAATGGCAATAAAGCGGTAATTAAAAATGCCATTTGCCATCCGTAATGGACAGCCACAAATGGTGCATATCCGTTAACCACGGTAATCCCAAATGATGTACAACTCATGAAAATACCTACAGCGGTACCACGTTGTTCTGCACTGAAATGCTCTCCAATAGCTTTCAAACAAGCAGATTGTACAGGGCCTGATACAATACCTAATAAGAAGCGCAACACTAAGCCATATTCATAACTTTGCACAGTACTCATAAGCCCCGTTACAATAGCCATAGCCACTAAACTACCTAAGATAGATTTACGATAGCCAAATCGATCCGCTAACAGACCTCCTGGTAATACAGTCAATGCATAACCAAAATAAAAAGCCGTCAAATACGACGTTCCTTGTTGCGCTGTAAAATGTAAGGCCTCATTTACAATTGGCATCAACGATGACCATGATAAGCGCATCACAAAACTTAATAAAAAAGTTAACCACAAAGTCAGCAGTATACCTGTTTGTGTAAGAGTAAACCCTTTCTTCATGTAATACCTCCTATGGAATGCCACAAACCTATTTATACAGATTTAATCTGCATAAAATTATAACATATGCACTTTAATCTCACATCTGTATTCTTTAATTATACTTTGACTGATTCCATAGTGTAAAGCTAGTATGACAGCATACTACAATAATTCATGCGTATCTCATAACACCTATTCTTCAGAGTATTTGAATAAACACTCCTCTAAAATAAGTATTGCAAATATACATCACATTCTAATTGACAAAAAGACTAGTTCAATGATAGACTATACCTAGTTTTTATATTTGGAGAGGTGTCCGAGTGGTTTAAGGAGCTGGTCTTGAAAACCAGTGACTCCGCAAGGGGCCGTGGGTTCGAATCCCACCCTCTCCGCCACAATAAGCTGTTATCAACATGATAACAGCTTTTTTATTTCCCCGTAGAATCCGCAGTTATGCGTAGTAGCCTCGTGGCGTACCTTCCTACCTAAATTATACAAACACAAGAAGAGCACGGTGTGCTCTCCCCTTTTAGCACCCACCCGAAAGAGCGCTACAGGCTATAGGCCCCACGGTATACATCGAAAGTATGTGGCAGTCCATTATTATATCAAAATAACACATATGCAAAAGAACACGATATATTCCGGAGCAAACCTAACCACTGTATCAGTTTGTGGAGGAATATATCGTGTTCTTTCATTGTCTTATATCAGGTATAACTGCCACATACTTCCAGAAAAATATCACTTCTCCGTAGCCTGTGCCGTTCTTTCTTAGTGCTAGTCTTTTAGTTCCGCATTTCCAAGTCCTGTTTTACGGAAGATAGCAAAGATAACGCTCAATAAGATGGCTGTTACTGTTGCCAATCCCATACCTTGCAATACCACTGGGCCGATCGCTAATTTAGCACCGCTCAAGCCGATAACTAGTACTACAGAGGTTAAAATTAGATTAGAAGATTTTGTATAATCCACTTTGCGTTCTACCAACATACGTAAACCAGAAGCAGCGATGATACCGAATAGTAAAATACTTACACCACCCATAACTGGAACTGGAATGGCATGAATTAAAGCTGCTACTTTGCCAATGAAAGAGAACAAGATAGCAAGTACTGCTGCACCAGCGATAACAAAGGTACTGAATACACGTGTAATCGCCATAACACCGATATTTTCTCCATATGTTGTATTCGGTGTAGCACCAAATAAACCGGATAACACATTAGATAAACCATCTGCAAATAAAGAACGGCTCAATCCTGGATCTTTCATTAAATCACGACCAATGATATTACTTGTTACTACAATATGACCCACATGTTCTGCAAATACTACGAATAAAGCTGGCATAATCATTAAGATAGCATTGATATTAAATTCTGGCTCATAGAATTGAGGGAATGCAAACCAAGGAGCATTGGCTACGCTTGCGAAATCTACTACTCCCATGATTGCAGCAGCTACATAGCCAGATACCACACCAATTAATACTGGAATCACTGCAAAGAATCCACGGAATAATACGGTACCCAAGATTGTCACAGATAAGGAAAATAAGGATAAAAATAACGCTTGCTCATGAGTCATGCCAAAGCTTTGCCATTGATCTCCAATGATACCTGCCATACCCATAGCTACAGGGGCAACTTCTAAACCGATAACCGCAACAATCGCGCCCATTGCGGCAGGAGGGAATAATACATCAATCCATTTAATACCAATGAATTTAACTAACAAAGCCAATAGCATAAAAGACACACCAAAGGCAATAAAACCACCTTGTGCTGCTCCATAGGTCATGCCAGAGGCTACCACAGCACCTACTGGTCCAATGAAAGCAAAGCTAGAACCTAAATAGGAAGGAATCTTTCCTTGACAAATTAATACGTATAAAATAGTTCCAATACCGTTCATGAACAGGGACGTCGCTGGGTCAACTTTCAATAAGAATGGTACTAATACAGTAGCCCCAAACATAGCAAATAAATGCTGAAAACTAAGTGGCAATAACTTAGCGAAAGACGGGCGTTCGTGAACATCAATAAAATCTTTCATGGTGCATCTCTTTCTGTGTGAATCACACTTAAAACATTAAGACTTAGGTTGAAAACGATGGCGCGTTTCTTCGCCAATGGACGGCAAATGACGTGTCGTTCCTATTTGTTTGCGTGCATATTCATTACGGCGCGCAATATTTAATAATATTCCTATGACAGCAAAATTTGTCACCAAAGAGGATCCCCCATAACTAATAAAAGGTAAGGGTACCCCCGTTACTGGTAGCATTCCCACCACCATAGCAATATTAAAAAATGCTTGAATTGTAATAAAAAATGTAAGACCTACCGCTAATACTTGACCTAATAAATCTCTAGATTGACGAGCAATGGAAAGTCCATATTTTGTAAACCAAAGAAATAAAAAGATAACCAAGCACACACCTAATAAGCCAAATTCTTGTGAGAAAATAGAAAAAGCAAAGTCTGTATGAGCCTCTGGCAAATAATTATATTTGGAAATTCCCTTTGTAAAGCCTTCGCCCCAAAATCCACCAATCGACACACTCAGTATGCTCTGTGTCACTTGATATCCATTAGCTGTAGTATCTGACCATGGATCATAATAGGCACGAACCCGATCCAATCGATAGGACACAAAAGCAATTAATGGATACGCAATAGCTAGTACAACACCAAATGCTATACCTAGATATTTCCTATGCCCTTTATAATAGCCTACACAAAAGGTCATGATTACGGGAAAACTGAAAATTAATACAGCTGTTCCCATATCTGGTTGAAACATAGTAATGAAAGCATACACAAAAGGAACTGTAAATACAGCTGGCACTAATAAGTTAGGGTGAAATATCCCCGGTGTACCTCGCAGGGCCTTCCACAGGGCATTTAGTTTTCCTATGACACGATTCCACCAACTCCAAAGTCCATGTAACCGTGTATTCCCACCCCAATCATAATATTCATACAAGTACATTCTCCCATGCTTTTTCACATGTCTATCAATACTATAGGCCGCCCAAATAATAGCTGCTAATTTAGCAAATTCAGATGGCTGTAATGTCATTCCATAAGGCAATCCAATCCAACGTCGCGCACCATTAGCGCCATGCCCTAAGAAGGGTAAAAATACAATGAGCAACAAAAAGAGTAAAAACAAAAACATCTTTAGTTGTACCTTTGAGTCTGCCCATTTACGGTAATCAAACAAATAGAATCTCCAGGCTACAAGAATACCAGCCCCTAGAAAGACTAGTTGTTTACCTAATAAGAACCAAAATGGTTTCCAATTATCTCCCCCTTGTAGGGTCGTAGTATAGGTAGCACTGTAACCATTAAAAAATCCTATTAAAATAATCCCAAAAAGAGGCACTAATATACCTTGTCCATCATGCTTAATAATACTACGATAAAAAGATCGAATATTTTGCCATACACTAGATGATGGCTTAGATGAAGTATGACTATTTTCCTGCATCTGTCGTATCACTTCCTTTAGCTGGCTTAATAGCCTCTAAGCGGAAAATTGGCTGCCCTTTGGCACTAAATTTTTCCTCATATTCTGTGCGCACATTAGGCATATCCGTACTATGTAAATCATAACTTACATTTTTTAATGTCCAACCAGAGTTTGTAAACTCCTCCAAAGAGAACATAAACAAGCCTTCATTATCTGTTTTAAAGTGGATTTCTCCATTTCCCTTCAACAATCGTGCATATCGATCTAGGAAGGTGTGATAGGTCAATCGACGTTTCGCATGCTTAGCTTTTGGCCATGGATCACAGAAGTTAATATAGAACCGGTCTACCTCTCCTGGTGCTACTACTTCTTCAATCCCCGCAATATCAAATAAGCTCACTTTACCATTCTCAGCTTGTTGTTCAAATAACTTTTGAGCGGCATAGTATAGCACTCCAATTTGCACTTCAAAGCCCACAAAGTTTGCTTCTGGATGGGCTTCACACATACCAGCAATGAACTTGCCTTTTCCCGTCCCTAATTCCATATATAAAGGTTTAGATGGATCTGAAAAACTTTCACGCCATTTTCCCTTGAAAACTTCGTGATTCTCTAGTACAGTATATGTATTATATTCTAGGATTGCTTCATCAATCCATGGTTTTCTACGTAAACGCATACTATCTCCTTTTATAACAATCTTATCCTTACTATTATAGTACATCATCTGTTCTATGTCAGTACTCACTTATAATTTTTTTATTTCCATGAAAGGTTTCCTATGAAAGCATTAGTATTATCCAGTGGTGGGGTAGATTCCACCACTTGCTTAGCTATGGCCATCGATGCCCTTGGCTCAGACAATGTGAGCGCCTTGTCCATTTGGTATGGGCAAAAGCATAAAAAAGAATTAGATTCCGCCAAAGCCATTGCCAACTATTATGGTATTCCTCATTATGAACTGGACCTGACTCAGGTAATGTCCTATTCCAACTCGTCCCTCTTATCTTCTTCTACAGAAAGTATCGATCACCGCACCTATGGTGAACAAATTGCAGAAACCGGTTCCGTGTCTACCTATGTACCATTCCGCAATGGCCTCATCCTCTCCATGGCTGCTAGCTTAGCCCTCAGTCTATACCCAGAGGAAGAAGTGTCCATCTATATCGGCGCCCATGCTGATGATGCTGCAGGCAATGCGTACCCAGACTGTCGACCTGACTTCAACCATCATATGAATGAAGCCATTTACATCGGTTCTTATAACAAAGTGCGCCTCTATGCTCCTCTCAATGATATGAACAAATCCCAAGTCATACAAGAAGGATTGCGTTTACAGGTTCCTTACCACCTTACCTGGTCTTGTTATGAAGGCGGCTCTACCCCATGCCATACATGTGGCACATGCCGTGATAGAGAACAAGCTTTCACTGATAATGGTATGGTAGATCCATTATTACAATAGAAATAACACAAAAAAGCTATTCAACCTTTTTGGATTGAATAGCTTTTATCCTTCTTTAGTCACTTCGATTACCTGACTGGAATTAGCATCAATAACAACATGCATAATGTCACCGTTCACATCTAATACCATATGGTATCTAGCCACATATTCTTTTGTTTCAAGTTCCCATCGTATTAGACGAGCACTACTACCTAAAATAGTAATAGCCACTTGCTTTGCCTCATCAGGATTAATTACATTTCCTAAGTCGATAGCTGTAGATTCTTTTAAATTTTCTGGTGCTGTATCTACTTCTGCACTTAGAACTTGGCCAGTGGTTGCATCAATCATCACACTATGACCAGCCTCCGAAGAAACACCTGCTACTTCGTAGCTTTTGCGTCCATCTTGTTCTGCAAAGGTTATCCCTTTAATTTGCGCCGTTGGATATTGTTTTTTATACAGATTAACTGCCCCTTTGGCATCTACCATAATAGGGTCAGGTCCATCATTAGCTTCTACCTTATCTGTTGTGGGCACAACTTTTGTTTCTGGTAAAGCCACCTTTTTTAGCTTAACAGTGTCCGCATCCATCGATGTGGACTCCATAGATATACTATTTTGCTTGGCATTATACCAATACCATGTGCCTACTGCAGCAGATATAATAGCACAAATACTCAGGATACCTATGATTATTTTTCGTCTCATATTACATCCTTTATATACACTAATTAGTCTCTGAATCAGTATACACTATAATTATGAACATAATATGAACCAAATGCTCATACTTTTACAATATATCGTAATACACCATAACTAATTTCATAGAGTAAAATCATAGGTCCCGCAATCATAGTTTGTGATAACATATCTGGGGTCGGAGAAATAGCTGCACCGATAATAAAAGCCAAGAGAATAAACATTTTCCTATATTCTCGTAATCGATCAGATGAAAGAATACCCAGTACACCCAAAGCAATCAAAATAAGCGGCAGTTCAAACGTAATTCCGAAGGGTAAAATAAAGGCAATCACAAAATCGATATATTGCCCTATAGAAAATAATGGTTGTAATTCATCTGTACCAAAGCCAATAAAAAACTGAATAGCCATAGGCAATACTAAGTAATATGAAAATAGTACACCTACCACAAATAAGACCACCGCTGTAGGCACCACCATAAAAGTGACCTTCTTCTCGCCTTTCGACAAGGCCGGTACAATGAAAGCCCAAATCTGATAAAACCATACAGGACTAGATACAATACAACCTGCTACTAAGGAAATCTTCATATATGTAAAAAAGGCTTCTGTTGGTTTTGTATAATATAATTTTCCTGCTGGTGCCACTAAAATTTGCAGAATATCTTCCACATAATAGTACGCCCCCAAGGTACCTATAATAATTGCCACTATAGCGATTACTAAACGTGTGCGAAGTTCACTTAAGTGATCCACCACAGACATGGAGGACGCCTCTTGCATAAGTTTCGCTTCTGTTTCTGTATAGGTATCCTGTTGCAACAAGGCGTCTTGCTCTGCCTGTTGTTGAGCAAGACGCTTTCTTTGTTCTATGACACTATTCAAGGATGGACGTTTGGCACTCATTTCAAAGTTTTTTACTTGAAATTCTTTCATACTACACCTTACGGTTCGACAATTTCTCAAGAACAGTTTGCAAAATATCTTTTCCTTTGAAAGATGGTAGTTGTTGTAGGGCTGTCTCCGCTTGTTTACGATATGTTGCCTCAAGAGCTAAGGCTTGATCGATACCACCTTTAGCCGTCACATACTCCATCAATTCCTTTGTATCTTTTCCATTGCGAATGTCTTCAATCATATTCGTTACATGCGTTGTATTGTCAGGAGTTACGACAGACAATAAAGGATAGGTCAAAATACCTTCTTTTACATCTTTACCGACTGGCTTACCTGTAGTGACTGTTTGCTCACGATAATCCATTACGTCATCAGTAATTTGGAAAGCCATGCCTAAACCATGACCATAGGTGCGCAATAATGAAATATGCTCCTCTGACCATCCACCAAGAATACCACCTAATGCTAAGCAACCTTCAATGAAATCTGCTGTTTTCTTTTGTGTTTTTAGTAGGTATCTTTCTGTACCTTGATCTAATCGGTACACATCTTCCATTTGCATAAATTCGCCTTCTACCAAGGCAGAAATAATTTCAGAAAAAATGGTTAAACATGGAATGGACCCGATTTCAGCTACAATACCAAATGCTTTAGCAAATAAATAGTCTCCACTAAGAATCGCCACTTTATTGCCTTTTGTGCAATGAATAGACGTAATTCCTCGGCGTACTTCTGCTTGGTCTAACACATCATCATGAATGAGTGTAGCCAAGTGCAGCATCTCAATAGCTGCCGCCATACGCACTCTATCTTCTTGATTAGAATCTCCACTCAAAGCAATCAACAAACACAATTGCGCCCGTAATCGCTTGCCGCCCCCTGCGGAAAGAGGACGAATGAGTGCATTAAAATCTTCTGCACCAGTTTGTAGAGATTGTTGCAAATATGTTTCTACACGCTCTAAATCTTTAGATACGCGCAGTTTCATTTGTGCATCTGTAAGAATACTCATTCCTCTTCCCCCAATAAGACTGCATTAATACGTGCTAATAAACGATCACGACCTGTATGCTTTAAAGAGCTGTACAAAATTGGTGGATACCCTGTTGGGTATCGCTCTTCAATAGTTTTTAACTGTTTTTGTCGCTCATTCATTTTTAACTTATCCGCTTTTGTTACCACAATTTGCAAAGGTACTCCGTGTGATTGCAACCAATCAAAGGCCTCCTGGTCAATGGGCAACTCTGGATGACGCCCATCAATGAGTAAACAAAGTAGCATCATCCGTTCGCTTTGTAAAATATAGTTAGCAATAAAAGAAGACCAAATATTTGTATTGGAGCCACCTGTTTTAGCATATCCATACCCTGGCAAATCCACTAAGAACCAATCAAAACGACGTTCCATATCATCTGGTAAATCTTCTTTTGATTCTATACTAAAAAAGTTGATCGTTTTCGTTTTACCCGGCGTACCACTGACCAGTGCTAATCCTCTATAATTACATAAAGAGTTAATCAAAGAAGATTTTCCCACATTGGATCGTCCCAAGAAGGCGATTTCAATGGTATCACCTTCTGGGTATTGATCCGCCTTCACCGCAGACGCTATATATTTTGCTGCGATGATGCGTGGACCTGTTATCTCTTTTCTAGTATACACTGGTTTTGGATGGCGTTTTACTGCTGGTTTTTTCTTCATAGTAATGCCTTTTCTAATACTTGTTCCATCGTTTTTACAGGAGTAATAAGCAATCCTTCTTTTACGATATCTGGTAAGTCTTGAATATCCTTTTTATTACCTTCAGGAATAAGCACTTCTTTCACTCCATAGCGAAGTGCAGCTAATAATTTTTCTTTTAAACCACCGATTGGCAAGACTCTACCACGTAAAGTAATTTCACCTGTCATGGCAATATCAGATCGTACTTTTCTACCGGTTAAAGCAGATACAATGGCCAAGGTCATCGTAATACCTGCAGATGGACCATCTTTAGGCGTAGCTCCCTCTGGTAAGTGAACATGAATGTCCAGTTCCTTATGGAATTTTTCTGGTAATTTCAACTCACTTTGGCGATGACGAATATAAGACATAGCCGCTTGACCAGACTCTTGCATGACCTTGCCTAAGCTACCTGTTAAGTTTAATTTCCCTGTGCCTTGCATAGTTGTCGCTTCACATGGCAATACCACGCCACCTACAGAGGTCCAAGCAAGACCATACACAAGACCTGCTTGAGCTTGTTTTTCACGAGACTCTTCTACAAATTTAGGGGTACCTAAATAATCTTCCAAATTCTTTACCGTTACTTTTGGTGCTTTTTCATCTTCTGTAACCACAGCAAATGCCAATTTACGGCAAATTTTAGCAATTGTTTTTTCTAGGGTACGTACACCAGCTTCACGAGTGTATTCTGAAATCACACGTTTTAACACGGCATCGGATAGTTTCACTCCTTGCTCTTGCAAACCATGTTTTTCAATTTGTTTTGGCACTAAGTAGCGTTTAGCAATTTCTAGTTTTTCTTCCTCTGTATAGCTGCTGAGCTCGATGATTTCCATACGATCCAATAATGGTCTAGGAATATTACCAGCTACATTAGCAGTAGTAATCCAAAATACATCAGAGAAATCAAATGGAATTTCAATATAATGATCACTGAAAGTACTATTTTGCTCAGGGTCTAATACCTCTAATAAGGCAGAGGATGGATCCCCTTTATAATCAGACGCTAACTTATCAATTTCATCAAGCAAGAATACAGGGTTTCGAGTACCAGCATTCTTTAGTCCTTGAATCATACGACCTGGTAAGGCTCCTACATAGGTACGACGATGCCCACGAATTTCAGCTTCATCTCGAACACCACCTAAGGAAGCACGGATAAACTTACGATTCATTGCTTTTGCAATGGAACTAGCCAAGGATGTTTTACCCACCCCTGGAGGCCCTACTAAACATAAAATAGAACCGCCTTGTTTACCAGATAACTTGCGCACTGCTAAAAATTCTAGAATCCGTTTCTTGATTTTTTCTAAACCATAATGGTCACCATCAAGCACCTCGCTGGCTTCTTTCAATTCTAAGCGATCATCAGACAGTGTATTCCAAGGGAGCTGCAATAACCAATCAATATAATTACGCAAAATATTGGATTCTGGCATCATTTGTGGCATACGACTATATCGCGTAATCTCTTTGTCAATACGATTATGGATATCCTCTGGCAACTCTAGTTTCGCCAGCTCTTCTCGTAACTCTTCTGCCTCTTGATCAGGATCCATTTTGTCACCTAATTCATCATGGATAATACGAATCTTTTCACGCAAGAAATATTCTTTTTGTGCTTTTTCCATAGATTGACGAACTTGGTTATTGATAGAGTTTTCCATATCATTGATTTGCAGTTCTGTATTTAATACACCAACTACCATATTCAATCTACGGCTAACAGATAACTCTTCTAAAATGCTTTGACGCACCTTTGTTTGGATAGGTACAAGAAAGGCTACCTGATCTGCCCATTCACTAGCATCAGCACTGCCTAATACTTGGTCCAATCCTTCATCTGTTGTTGGTTTAATAACCTCTACCCATTGAGCAAATTTAGATTGCAAAATGCGACGATATGCTTCTTCTTCCATTGGGTCTTCATGAATAACCCCTAATGGTGTTACAACGGCTTCGTAAAAAGGTTCAGTACTTAGAATAGTATCAATGTTAACACGTGTCACACCTTCTACTAAAATACGAACTACACCACCTGGCAAACGAAGCATTTGATTTATTTTAACAATTGTCCCTACACGACCTAACTCTTCTAATGTAGGACTTTCGATACTTTCATCTTTTTGAGTAGATACCACTAAATATTGATCTTTATCCATAGCTGCCTTTACAGCTTGTACAGATGTAGTACGACCAATATCTAATTGTGTTACTACTTTGGGAAATACGACCATTCCACGTAAGGGAACCATCGGTAATGTCATAGGTTTAGTTTCCATTGAACCCCCAGTACTATATGATAAAAAGAAACCCATTCCGCCTATGAAATGAGTTTCTTTGCCTTTACTATCTGATTTCTTCAGCGTGGACTCATTTATTGAGTATTGGCTCTTCTTCGCCACGAACCGCTTTATCTGTTACGATGCATTCTTTTACATCTTTCATAGATGGTACTTCATACATCACACGTTTCATAACTTTTTCGATAATGGCCCGTAATCCGCGTGCTCCCGTATTGCGTTCTAAGGCTTCTTTCGCAATCTCACGGAGTGCATCTGATTCAAAGACTAATTTTACATCATCTAAAGACAGCATTTTTTCGTATTGCTTAGTCAATGCATTTTTAGGCTCTGTCAAAATTTTAATTAATGCCTCTTCATCAAGTGGGCTGAGCGTAACCATCACTGGCAATCGTCCGATAAATTCAGGAATTAATCCGAATTTTTGTAAATCTTCTGGTACGACTTCTTTTAAAATAGAGGCTACATCTTGTTCCTCTTTCTTTTGAATGTCTGCACCAAAACCTAATGTTTTTTTCGCAGTTCGTTTCGTGATCACTTTTTCCATGCCATCGAAAGCACCACCGCAAATAAACAAGATATTTGTTGTATCTAAGTGTAACATCTCTTGATTTGGATGTTTCCGTCCCCCTTGTGGTGGCACAGAGGCTACTGTTCCTTCTAGGATTTTCAGTAATGCTTGTTGTACCCCTTCACCAGATACATCACGAGTAATAGACGGATTTTCTGATTTGCGAGCAATTTTATCGATTTCATCAATGTAGATGATACCGCGTTCAGCTAGCTCTATATCATGGTCGGCAGCTTGGATCAGTTTAAGAAGAATATTTTCTACATCTTCCCCTACATAGCCTGCCTCTGTCAAACTAGTAGCATCTGCCATGGCAAATGGTACTTGTAACATTTTTGCTAATGTTTGAGCCAATAATGTTTTACCACTACCAGTAGGTCCAATAAATAGTACATTGGACTTTTGTAGTTCCACATCATCGATGACATTATCATGTTGCAAACGTTTGTAATGATTATATACGGCTACAGCCAAGGAAACTTTAGCGTCATCTTGACCAATTACGTATTGATCAAGATGAGCTTTAATCTCTTTTGGAGTCGGGATATCGTTTAAATCAAACGTCTCCGGTAGTTCTTCAATTTTGTCTTCCTCAATAATATGTTGGCATACATCAATGCATTCATTACAAATGAATACATTAGGGCCCGCTATTAATCGTTCGACTTCTGTTTCTGCTCTACCACAAAAATTACAACGTCTTTCTTTATCGTCTTTATTCAAACCCCTGTCTCCTTATTTTTCTGTTGAAGATGTACGAGTTAACACTTCATCAATTAAGCCATATCGTTTTGCATCTTCTGCAGACATGAAATTATCACGATCTGTATCTTGTGCAATCACCTCAATAGGCTGACCTGTATGATATGCTAACACGCCATTCAATTCTTCTCGCAAACGCAATATCTCACGAGCATGAATTTCAATTTCAGAAGCTTGCCCTTGGACACCGCCCAATGGTTGGTGAATCATAATACGAGAGTGAGGCAATGCATAGCGTTTACCAGGTGCTCCCGCTGTGAGCAACAATGAACCCATACTAGCCGCTGAGCCTACACAGATAGTAGACACATCAGGTTTAATGTACTGCATAGTATCGTAAATCGCCATACCTGCTGTTACCACACCACCTGGGCTATTGATGTATAAGTGAATATCTTTATCTGGATCTTCAGATTCTAAGAACAGCAATTGCGCTACGATACTATTTGCTACCGTATCATCAATGGGGCCACTTAATAGAATAATTCGATCTTTCAATAGACGAGAATAAATATCGTAGGATCGCTCACCACGACCAGTTTGCTCTACTACGATTGGCACATACATAGACATCTAACACCTCTTATACATGTACCTGCATTAGCAATTATTCAGCTTTTTCAGCACCTTTAGCATTCTCAATGATGAAACGAGCTGCTTTTTTACGTGCTACAGAACTTGCTAACATAGATACACGACCTTCTTTTACAATGATATCGTATACTTCTTTAGGGTCAGCACCAAATTGTTGGGACATAGCAAAGATTTCATAGTTCATATCTTCTGGAGTAACTTGAACGTTTTCTGCTTTTGCAATTTCATCTAATACTAAGTCAGCGCGAACGTTTTCAGCTGCTGCGGCTTTATTTTCTTCACGTAATGCTTCGATAGTTTTGTTAGAGAATTTTAAGTAGTCTTCCAATTTCAAACCACGGCCTTCAAGATTCATTGCTAATTCTTGAACCATTTGCTCAGCACGGTCTTCAATCATGATTTCAGGAATATCTACTGTTGCATTTTTAACAGCTAGTTCCACTAAACCTGCATTGTATGCGTCAATAGCACGACGTGCAGCATCATCTTCCATACGTTTGCGAAGATCTGCTTTGAATTCTTCTGCTGTATTGTATGCTGGTTCAGTTTTACCTTGACCTACAGATACGGAACGTACGAATTCATCAGTGATTTCAGGCAACTCTTTACGTTTAATATCATGGATATGACATTCAAATTTTGCTTCTTTACCAGCTAATTCTGCTACGAAATAGTCTTCTGGGAAAGAAACAGTAACAGTCACATCTTCACCAGCTTTGTGGCCGATTAATTGGTCTTCAAAGCCAGGGATGAAGCTACCAGATCCGATTTGTAATGGGTAGGATTTACCTTCACCACCATCAAATGCTTCGCCATCGATGAACCCTTTAAAATCAATTGTCGCAAAATCATCCTTTTGTACAGTTGCATCTGCTGGAGCTGCTACCATTTTAGCTTGTTGGCTACGGATATTGTTTAATTGTTCTTCTACTTGCTCGTCAGTAACAGTAGCATCTTGTTTTTCTACTTCTAAGCCTTTGTAGTCGCCTAATGTAACTTCTGGTTGTTTAACTACTGTAGCTTTGAAAATCAAATCTTTACCTTCTTCGAATTGTTCACGATCGATTTCTGGCTCACTAACAGGAATAATTTTATTTTCACGAAGTGCTTCTGTATAAGCACGACCTGCTAATAATTCAAACGCTTCTTCAGCGATAGCTTCTTTACCATAGTTCATTTCCAAAATTTTACGAGGTGCTTTACCTTTACGGAAGCCTGGAATATTAACTTGACCAGCGATGCGTTTTACAGCTTGTGCAAAGCCTTTTTTCACATCTTCCGCTGGAATTTCGATTGTAATAGATACCTTGTGCTGATCAACAGCAGTTACAGTTGCTTTCATGAAACTATTTCCTCCTTAGGGTATAGTACACCCAAATTATAAGTTTTAATATTGCATTCTTAATATTATCATAAAGTTGTCAATAGTGCAATTATTTCCCTATTTACCTTGTTCTTCAGCAATAAGTTTCATAATATCATGACGGCTTACCATACCAACTAGATGATATGCATCATCAACAACTGGTAAGTTTTTTAAATGCTTTTCTACCATAGCTCCTACAGTCACTTCTACTTCTGCATCTGCATAGGCAGTAATCACTTCTGTAGTCATGATTTCTTCAACATGAGTAGCCATTAATTTTTTAAATTGTCCATCGTATTCACCGATGCCACCATAATAAATATTAGCACCTAAGATATTGATATAATGTGGCGCATGAGGACGAACTTTTTTATACAACAAATCCCCTTCCGACACAATACCGATTAATTTATTCTCTTCATCTACGACAGCAATGGCTGTTAAATTGTGTTTTACCATCAATTTAGCTACATTTGTAATTTGTTCATCTTTACCAACAGTAATTGGATATTTGTTCATAATCTCTTGTAATGTCATGGTTACATCCTCCTATTTCATATATACATATGCAGCAAAGATAGCAATCACTATCGCTGTTACAACCAAAATGGCAGTCAAACTTTTACGGTTACCACCATCGCCCCCTTCTTGAGTTCCGATGTGGTTTCCTTCCTCATCATAAGCATGACGATATTGCCCTTCTAAATCCACGTAATCTGTTACATCTTCTATTTTCGCTTGTTGACGTAATTCTTGCAATCGCTTTCTACGTTCTTCTACATCATTTGTTACAGAATGAACCTGTACTTTCATCACATCTTCTCGTAACCCTTCGAGACGAGGTACCATTAATTGTAATCGTTCCACTAACAATTTATTGATATCCACACAAGTACTCAATGCTGTCTGATGTAGGAATAAAATATGCACTGTCTCCTCTTCAGATACAGTATGCTTGCTCTCTAGCATAGCTTTTACCACATCTGTTTCCTTTGCAAGCATATCCACCACTGTAGAAATATAATAATCTACACGGTCAAAAATTTTATTCAATTCTACATTCTGCTCTAATAATTCTTGTTTACGATGCAATAAATAGGCAGGATTACCACCAGAAGTTTCCATTTGATGAATCATATTATCCATATCTATATAGGTATCTAAAACGGTACAAATCGTAGCTGTTACATTTTTATACTCACGTATATTATCGCTAACCATACCATGATGTTCGTCTAATGTCTCAGATTGCCCTATTTCTTTTAATTCGACAAAGAGAGCCTCATATCCTTGTACCAAATTTTGGATTTCACCTTCAATGGCAAGAATATCTTCCTTCCCTTCGGTTAATTCTGTTTTATAATGCCCAATAAATTCAGGATCCTCCAAGGGTAGTTCCTGTATATCCGCTGACACATAAGTAATTCCTTTTTCAATTGCACTTGCCATGCATATCTCCTTTCCTACCAATGATATGGTTCATTTCGATTAATCTTACAAGCTCTATATAATTGTTCTACCAGTACAAGCCGCACCATTTGATGGGTGAAAGTCATGGGGCTAATGGACAATTTCCACTGTGCCCGCTGTCGTAATTCTTCCGATACACCAAAGGCTCCTCCAATGAAAAAGATCATCTCACTATGTCCTTGTACTTCTAATTCACTAATCCGCTTTGCCAACTCCTCCGAGCTCATTTGTTTGCCGTACACATCTAGCAACACAACAAAGGCTTGGGGATTGCAATATTTCAATAACCGTTGCCCTTCATCATAGAGTGCTTTTTGCTTATCTGATGGGCTAGGTTTTTCTCCTAATTTACTTTCCGGCAGTTCTGTAATCGTCACACCCCCATAGGGTTGCAATCGTTTAACAAATTCCGCTACTCCTTCTCGCAAATAAGGCTCTTTTAACTTTCCTATACAATAGATAGAAAATTTCATACTATCATATCTCCTAAGACGTTTACTATATTTCAAACTAAGGCGTTTTATGTATGATTAGATATACCAATCGAAGTATACTCTTTGGGATCCCCATGATATGCAGTAAATCCCATTTGCCCTTGTGTTTTGCACCACTTTAACAAACGCTCTGATAATTGTTCTACTAAGTGGAGAGAATTATTCTGCTCTGAACGATGGGCAAAAATAACTTCCATATTCTTAGGTCGTCTCAAGGCTGATAATACTTTCATAGCCGTCATATTACATAGATGACCTGCATGACTCTTCACTCGACGTTTTAAATCTGGTGAGTATGGTCCATATAACAACATATGCTCATCATAGTTGGCTTCCAATACCAACAAATCTGTATCATGTAGATGCTCTAGCATCTCCTTTGATACCATGCCTGTATCCGTTAATAAAGCTGCTTTTGTCTGCCCTTTATAACAAGTGATACCAATGGGATCTACCGCATCATGACTCGTAGAAAATGGTTGCAACACCATATCTCCTATGGTTACTTCTTTCGTCCCTAACGTTTGAAAGCACTCTGCAGATACGCTAAATTTATCCATAAGACGCCGTGCTGTATTAGGTCTTGTGATAATAGGTAAACCCATTTGCTTAATCATTTGTGGTACCCCTGCAATATGGTCAGAATGTTCATGGGTAATAACAATCCCTTCTACCATATGTTTGGGTATCTCTAAATCCTGCAAAGCATTAGTAATCCTTCGGCAACTAATACCTGCATCAACAATCACTGCACTGTGAGAACTGCGAATAATGGTGCAATTCCCTTTACTACCGCTAGCCACGACATGAACTTCTAACTCTTTCTCTTTTGTTGTCATTGTTCCTAGCTTCTTTCTAATACATCTATGAAAGCTTTCATATTCTCTGTTAAATCTGGTCCTCGTCGGAACATATCGCCCCCTACAAGGAACATCGTATCTGTACCGTAAATGCTCACCAACTCTGGCAAACGTGCCTCGGTCACGCCACCACCTGGAGATGGACAAGACGATTTAATCGACGCCAATGGTCCACGATTACTATCACAAATTTGACGACACAAGTCTGGTTTAAATGTAAATCGTCCACCATAAGACACGAAAATATTCATATCCCCGCCGAAAATACGTGGCAATAAGCCCATCCAAATCGTGGCGGCAATCCCTGATGTACCGGGTAATGTGAATCCACCCATCATAGCAGGATGCACGATGAGCGGCAAGTTCAAAGAATCATCGGTAGCCAATCGATGTAGCCAGCCAAATCCGATTAAGGAAGGGGCTACCATCAGAGCTGTAGCACCTGCTTCTTTCGCATAATGGGCCCGCTCTAGCACGTCTGTTCCATCCCCAGATACATTGGCTGCATAGAGGGTGTGATGACCACTTTTAGCATTCGCCTCCTGTACTGCATGGGCACATCGTGACACACGATCTTTGAAGGGAGAAAACGATTGATTCGTCAATCCATGGTCATCCTTAATCACATCGGCACCGCCCATAGTATAGGCATGACACATGCGAGCCAACTCTTCATTGGGTGTCCCCATAGGTTTAATTACGGCTTGAATCATGGGGCGAGTTGGGGTCTGGCATAATTCTCGAATGCCAGCTAAGCCGAACTTAGGCCCTGTAAACACATCTAGCAAACTAGGACTAAACTCAATATCCACTACCCAAATGTGTGGTTGTAGGGAAGAGTTGCCAAAGACTACATTTAAAAACTGTGTCACTTCCAATCCTGATGTCTCCACCGGGTAGGCAATCTTTGCCAAAAAACAATCTTCTTTTTCTTCCAAGGAAAGCAATTGTCCCACCATTTGACGACGTGGGTCGCTTTCCCCTAATAATTCATAAGGAAATTCAATGGTTTGCTCCACCTGTATGGACCAAGCCACTTGCTTCGCCTCTTCATAGGTTGGAACATGCAATGCATAGGTAACGGAAAATGTTTCCATCGGTAACTCCTTTCCCATCATTACAATATACTCTATTTTTATCTTTTTATAATCAATCTAAAAGTCTGTTACTATACTACCACGGCAACAGTGTTTGAGAATCCGTTATCTGATTTCTCTATCTTTATAGTATGACATAAGTTCTTATGAAATGCTATGTCATACCTACAATTATACACTATATGCAATAAAAAAGAACCTCTAATCCACTAGGTTCTTTTCTAAGAATGTGGTACACTGTTACTATTATTTATTCTATCATTCTACTAGGTGTTGTGACCGCCTGTATACACTCTTAAGAGCAACTATCCATATCAGTCGGCACAACATCCTGACATTTGACATAGAGATACATGGATCATGTATCAGAAAGGACAATCTATGAACTGGAACAATTATCTTTCAACTATGACACAAACATTGCCCCCTTCTGGGATTCGTAAATTTTGGGAAAAAGCCATGGCTATGGACGATGTGATTTCTCTTTGCGTTGGGGAACCCGATTACATACCTCCCCAACCTGTACTAGATGCACTGGTAGCCAGCGTGGAACGAGGGGAAACGAATTACTCCCCCAATGCAGGCATCTTGCCATTACGCGAAGCCATTAGCAATTGGTACAACCGCCGTTACCACGTACACTACGGCACAGATGAAATGATGCTCACCATCGGTGCTAGTGAAGCCATCGATTTGTCTTTACGTGCCCTCTTGAACGAAGGAGACGAGGTGTTAATCCCAAATCCATCCTACGTAGCTCACCAAGCAGAAGTTCACATGTGTGGTGGCAAAGCAGTTCCTGTACCCACACATTTAGAAGATGGCTTTAAACTTCGTGTAGAAGAATTGGAAAAGCTTGTAACAGAAAAAACAAAAGCTATTTTAATGTGTTACCCAAGCAATCCTACAGGAGCCATCATGGACTACGAAGATTTATTGCCTATTGCAGAGTTCGCTAAAGCCCATGACCTGATCATCATCTCTGACGAAATTTACTCAGAGCTCACCTACCACAAGGACCATGTATCTATGGCGTCCTTACCGGACATGAAAGAGCGCACTATCATCTTAAACGGTTTCTCCAAGTCCTATGCTATGACAGGTCTTCGCATCGGCTTCCTTTGTGCACCTTCTGAGTTTATTACAGCTTGCATTAAATTGCACCAGTACAGCATCGTTGCACCTGCTACACCAGTGCAACACGCTGCCATCGTAGCTCTAAACAAATGCGATGACTCCGTTATCGCTATGCGTCAAGATTACCTAGAACGCCGTGACATGATCGTAAAAGGATTCCAAGATATGGGCTTACCGATTGCCGTTCCAGAAGGAGCTTTCTATGTGTTCCCTGACATCTCTCAAACTGGTCTATCCGACGAAGATTTCTGTGAACAATTGCTAGAGCAACAGCATGTAGCCGTTGTACCAGGCTCTGCTTTCGGCACCTGCGGTGCTAACCGTATTCGCTGTTCCTATGCATCCTCTAAGGGAACCATCCAAGAGGCATTACGAAGAATACAAATTTTCTTAACAACATTGCAGAAGTAACCACAAAAGGGTTGTACCAACACTACTACAGTAGTTCGGTACAACCCTTTTTCTATCTCTTCGATATGTAGTTAGACACGTTCACAAGAGGCCGTCGTGATATACACAGAATTATTTTCCACTTCTAGGAATCCCCCTGGAAGGATAAACTCTTCACGCTTGCCCTCATGGTCAATGCGAATCGCCCCTGGCGCCAAAGCGCTCACTAAAGGCATATGATGCGGTTGAATACCAAACTCTCCATCGAGAGCTTTTCCTACCACCATCGTTGCGTCTCCAGAAAACACTGTTTCATCAGGAGTAATAATTGTTACATGCATGGTACTCATAGATTATTCTCCTTTCCCTAACATGTCCCTTCCTTTGGCAACAGCTTCATCGATAGTTCCCACCATGTAGAAAGCACTTTCAGGTAAGTCATCATGTTTACCTTCTAGGATTTCACGGAAACCACGCAATGTTTCTTTCAATGGCACATATTTACCAGGACTGCCTGTAAATACTTCAGCTACGAAGAATGGTTGACTCAAGAAACGTTGAATTTTACGAGCACGAGCTACGGTCAATTTATCCGCTTCAGACAATTCTTCCATACCTAAGATAGCAATGATATCTTGTAAATCTTTGTATTTTTGAAGTACTTCTTGTACGCCACGAGCTACGGAGTAATGTTCTTCCCCTAATACTAATGGATCCAAGATACGGCTAGTGGAATCCAATGGATCCACAGCTGGATAAATACCAAGTTCTGCAATGGAACGAGACAATACTGTAGTAGCATCCAAGTGAGCAAATGTCGCTGCTGGCGCTGGGTCAGTCAAGTCATCGGCAGGTACATATACGGCTTGTACAGACGTAATGGAACCTTCTTTTGTCGATGTAATACGTTCTTGTAAGGCCCCTACGTCATTGGCCAATGTTGGTTGGTAACCAACGGCAGATGGCATACGGCCTAGCAAGGCAGATACTTCGGAACCAGCTTGGATGAAACGGAAAATGTTATCTACGAATAACAACACGTCTTGTTGTTGCACATCACGGAAATATTCCGCCATCGTCAAACCTGTTAAAGCTACACGCATACGAGCTCCAGGAGGCTCATTCATCTGTCCATAAACAAGCGCTGTTTTAGACAATACGCCAGACTCTTTCATTTCATTCCAAAGGTCATTCCCTTCACGGGTACGTTCACCAACGCCTGCGAATACGGAGTAACCACCATGTTCTGTAGCAATGTTATGAATCAATTCCATGATTAGAACTGTTTTACCTACACCGGCACCGCCAAATAGACCGATTTTACCACCTTTTACATATGGCGCAATTAAGTCTACGACTTTAATACCAGTTTCTAAAATATTAGTTTCTGGTGCTAATTCATCAAATTTTGGAGCGGCACGGTGAATTGGCCAATGTTCATTCACTTTCACTTCCGCTGGATCATGGTCTACTGTTTCGCCTAATACGTTGAAAATACGACCTAGTACACCATCACCAACAGGAACGGAAATAGCGGCTCCTGTATCCACTGCTTCCATGCCACGAGTTAATCCATCAGTGGAACTCATAGCAACACAACGAACTGTATCATCACCTAAATGTTGCATAACTTCTACAACAATCTTAGATGCTTGTTCGTCGCCTTTTGTAATAGTAATTGCATTGTAAATAGCAGGCAATTCACCTTTTGGGAAGACAACGTCTACCACCGGTCCAATAACCTGAACTACTTTACCTATATTTGTACTCATATACGAGATACTCCTTTATCTATTATTGCAATGCGTTTGCACCGCCTACGATTTCAGAAATTTCGTTAGTAATACCTGCTTGGCGCAACTTATTGTATTCTAAGTGCAAGGTACCAATCAATTCGCCTGCATTATCAGTAGCGGATGTCATGGCCGTCATACGGGCACCTAATTCACTAGCCGCCCCATGTAGCAATGCATTATATACAGTGCTTTCCACATAGGCTGGCAACAATTGTTCCAATACGGATCCTTGGTCCGGATAGAATAAACTTTCACCGGCCTCTGCTGTATCAGACTCTAATGAAAGAGGTAATAAGCGCTCATGAGTCACTTCTTGCAATAAGGAGTTCACAAACTTAGTGTATACCAATACCACTTCATCTACCTCACCAGACAAGAACATAGTTTTCACTTGTTCCACAATGTCTTGGGCATGATGAAAGCCTGGTTTATCAGAAAAACCTTGCAACTCAGAGACTACAGAATAGCCATGACCTGTGAAATATTCCGTTGGCTTGCGACCCACTGTAAATAAACCATAGGCATCTGTTGGCGCATCCTTGAGCAAGGATTGCACGTATTTAATGATATTACTAGTATAAGCACCAGCCAAACCTTTATCCGCACCTACCACCACATAGGCTACCTTATTCACAGGACGAACTGTGAGTAGCGGTAAATCTGCGCCCCCATCTAGAGAGGACATGCTTTGATGCAGCATGTGGCGGAGACGTTCTGTATAAGGTTCAGTACCTTTCGCTTTTTGTTGTGCACGACGTAGACGAGCAGATGCTACCATCTTCATAGCTTTTGTAATTTGCTGCGTATTAGTGACACTTTTTATACGCTTGCGTAAGTCTTGTGCACTACTCATAGATTACGCCTCCTCTGGTAATAATTCGTGAGTAGCACCAAAGACATCAATACATTCTAAAATCGCTTGTTGCAATGTTTTTTCTGTATCTTCTTCTAATTTCTTAGTATCTCTAATTGATGCTAATACATTGGCATAATTACCATGTACATAGTGTAATAAGGCATCTTGGAATGCTGGTACATCATGAACAGCTAATCGTTTGAAATAACCATTAATACCTGCATATAAACATACCACTTGTTCTTCTACTTTTAACGGAGAATATTGTGGTTGCTTCAACATTTCAGTTAAGCGTTCACCACGATCTAATTGTGCTTTTGTGGAGGCATCCAAATCAGAACCGAACTGCGCGAAAGCCGCCAATTCACGATATTGTGCCAATTCCAAGCGCAATTTACCAGCTACTTGTTTCATTGCTTTAATTTGCGCACTACCACCTACACGAGATACGGATAAACCTACGTCAACTGCTGGACGAACACCCGAGTAGAACATATCTGTACCCAAGAAAATTTGTCCATCCGTAATGGAGATTACGTTCGTTGGGATATAGGCAGATACGTCACCTGCTTGTGTTTCGATAATTGGTAAAGCTGTAATAGATCCGCCACCCAATTCATCAGATACTTTTGCCGAACGTTCCAATAAACGAGAATGTAAGTAGAACACGTCACCAGGGTACGCTTCACGTCCTGGAGGACGACGTAACAACAAACTCATCGCACGATAGGCAGCAGCTTGTTTTGTTAAATCATCATATACGCAAAGTACATGTTTACCTTGGTACATGAAATGTTCGCCCATAGCTACCCCAGAATATGGTGCTAAATACTGCATAGGAGCCCCTTCAGAAGCACCAGCAGACACAACGATCGTATAGTCCATAGCCCCTGCTTCTTCTAATTTTTGTACTACACGAGCTACAGTAGATTCTTTTTGACCAATTGCTACATAGATACAAATCACATCTTGTCCTTTTTGGTTCAAGATCGTATCAATAGCAATCGCTGTTTTACCAGTACCACGGTCACCAATGATCAACTCCCGTTGACCACGACCGATTGGTACCATCGCATCAATGGCTTTCAAACCAGTTTGCATTGGCTCAAATACAGATTTACGATCTGCAATACCAGGTGCTGGGTATTCTACAGGACGATATGTTTCTGCCACAATTTCACCTTTACCATCGATAGGTTGACCAAGGGCATTCACAACACGACCAATTAAGCCATCTCCTACAGGAACCTGCATGATGCGGCCTGTACGGCGCACTTCATCGCCTTCTTTAATTAAGAAGTCATTACCTAGGAGAACGGCGCCTACATTATCTTGTTCTAAATTGAGTACCATGCCATATACGCCATGAGGTAACTCTAACAATTCGCCAGCCATGGCTTTTTCAAGACCGTAGATATGCGCAATACCGTCCCCTACTTCCAGAACAGTTCCTACGTCATCTACGTTTAATTCAACATTATAGTCCTGAATCTGCTGTTTAATAATGGCAGTAATTTCTTCAGGCGTCATTTTCATAATTAACCATTCACCCCAATCTTATTGGTACTTGCATTAAGCAATGATTTTTTTAATTCTTCCAATCGTCTAGCCATACTTCCATCAATCCGAGTGTCTCCCACTTGAATGACCATGCCACCTAAGATGGATGGATCCACATATTCTTCGATGACACATTCTTTGCCAGTAATCTCTTGTAACTTACGCAATACTTTTTCCCGCATTGCCTCTGAAAGTGGTTCTATAACCGTTACTTTCGCTTCCAAAATACCGCGACTTTCACGGGAGCGTTTTACGTAAGCACGAGCTGTTTCCATGATATAGGGACTGCGACGGCGGTCCACCATAACATTGAGAAAATTCATAATCAATGGATGCACTTCACTACCAAAGATTTGTTGTAAAATTTTCTTTTTTCCCGCTACTTCTAACATAGGATTGATTAAAATTTGGCGTAATTCCTCATGGGTGGAAAATAAATCTTGCACATAGGAAAGATCTGTATCAAATTGTGGTAACAAACCTGATTCCTGTCCTAATTCAAATATAGCGGAGCTATATGTTTCTGCAATTCTTTCTACACTCATCGTATCACGACCTTATAGTTGTACTATCAAGTTTTGCAATGGTATCCTCTACAAGAGCTACATTATCAGCACTGGAAAAGTCTTTTCCAATTAACTTACCAGCCACTTGTACAGACAAATTCACAACTTCTGCGCGGATTTGTTGCATTGCTTTTTCCCGTTCCCGTTCAATTTCTTGGCGGGCGATTTCTTTTTCTTTCACTAGTTGAGCTCGTAACTCTTTGATTTGTGCTTGTGATTCTGCTTCTGCTTGTTGTTTTGCGGTCTCGATAATCCCTTGTGCTTCTTTACGAGCTTCTTGCAATTGCGCTGTATATTCAGCTTTCAACGCAGCCGCTTCTTCTCTAGCTTGTTCTGCACTGGTAAGATCATTCTCAATGCGACGTTTCCGTTCTTCCATGGTTTGCAATAACGGTTTATACGCATACTTTGCTAAAATCAACACTAGCACAATAAAGTTCAAAATCTGAAGTACGAGTGTGCCGTTTAAATCTACCAACGGTCATACCTCCTCTTAGCTAATGTCTATTATTTAAGTAAGTCTACCAATGGGTTTGCGAACACTAATACAATCGCGATAACTGCTGCGATAATAGGTACCGCTTCGATTAAGCCTACAGAAATTAACATATTTGTAAATAATTTACCAGATTGTTCTGGTTGACGAGTCATACCTTCTAAAGCTTTACCAGATACAAGACCGTCACCAATACCTGCACCAATCGCAGCTAAACCAATTGCTAAACCAGCGCCAATGGCAGAACCAACCAATACATACGCTTTTGCTAATAATAATTCCATTATGATTTCCTCCTAAACTATTAATGTCCATCTCCAATTGTCATCCCCAAATACGAGGTAACGAGCATGGCAAAAATAAACGCTTGAATAATACCGATTGCTAGACTAAAGGCTAACCATACGATAGGAAGTACATAGGGTACCAAGGCATATAATAATTCTAAAAGAATTTCTCCCGCTAGTATGTTACCAAACAAACGGAAGGCTAATGTGACAGGTTTCGCTATTTCTTCCATTAAGTTGATGATGATAAACAATTTAAATGGCTGTACAAAATGCTTAAAATAGCCAATTCCTTTTACTTTCAAGCCTACAATCCATACAAGAATTGAGCTTGAAATGGCTAATCCCAAGGTGGTGTTAATGTCATTTGTTGGCGATGCCAAGATATGCGGACTTGGAATCAAGCCCAATTCATTACTCACCAAAATAAACAGAAAATACGTAAATAGGATGGAGCTTAAAAACTTCCACTGATTGCCTAGGTTCGTTTTAAACTGACCAGTCAATCCTTCTAGCACGCCTTCCATCACATTTTGAATCCCCTGTGGTACCATGGCCCGTGACCGTGTAGCTAATAGTGTGACTACAATAATGATTGCCATCACTAACCACGTCATGTATAGCGTATCCATATTGAAGGATATGCCCATCCATTGAACAACATGATGATGCCCTGCATGTAACTCCATATTCCCACCCCCTTTCACATAGATGATTCCCTATTACGTTGACGTACATACATACTATACTCAACATATTGCATAGGAACAAACACACAGATTCCGCCTAGTACACCTTTCATGGAAATAGAAGGGATCTGCGTGCTTATGCCTACTAACAATACGATTAAGCTAAACCGACTCATAACACCAATCCAAACTCGACGTTTCACATCGTCTAAGGTGGCGTCTTTCATCTTGTAGGTTTGAAAGGCTAAATACAAGAAATATACAACATATGTCATCATGCCCCATAGCCAACCCGTGATGTGCTGAGTCCAGTCCAGTATCCATAACACGACTACACCTAGTATAGCCACTGACAGTATCCATCGGCAATGACTTTTGATATAGGTTATATATTCTTTCATACAGTCTCCTTACATACACTGACGTATGACACCGTAGAGGCCTAGAAATCCACCGATTAATCCACCTAGGAGCACGCCCCAAGGGTGCGTTCCCACATAGTGATCAATGGCATAACCAAGCCCCATACAGATACCGATAGAACAAAGTATGGTAAATCCCGTAGTTGATGCTTTGGAGATAGCCATCCATAGATCTGATTTTTCTTTCCCCATAGACATACCTCCTATACCTCTAACATCGTAGATTATACCACCAATGAGAACAATTTTAACAATATATAAATTTTATATCTATCAAAACTTTTCAGACGATTTGATTCAAAACTGTGCACATTCCTGAATTACACAGTCAATGAAAGTAGATATCAACTTAATTATAACTAGAATGCATACATCGACTATTATTTTCCAAAGGAAGATGGTTTTTCTTGATGCTCAAAAAATTCATGCCGTAAGGCTTGTACAATTCGTTCTGATGCTAATCCATCCCCATAAGGGTTCACTGCATTTGACATAGCAGTATACATTTCTGCATTCGTAATTAACTCTTTAGCTGTGGAGTATACAGTTGCTTTATCAGTGCCCACTAATTTTACTGTACCTGCTTGGACTGCTTCAGGTCGCTCTGTCGTATCACGAAGAACTAGTACAGGTTTACCCAAAGATGGCGCTTCCTCTTGAATACCACCAGAGTCTGTCATAATAAGATAGGTCCGATCCATTAAGTTTGCAAATGGTTCATATTCTAATGGCTCAATCAAATGTACACGTGGCATATCACCTAGTACCTCTTGTACAATACTGCGTACCTTTGGATTTCGGTGCATAGGGAATATAACTTCAACCTCTTCATGTTCTCCAATAATATCACGAATTGCCTCATACACATTGCGCATTGGATCGCCTAAATTCTCACGACGATGAGTGGTCACCAAAATAACCTTTTGGTTCACGTAATCAATTTTGTTCAGCAACTCTTCAGTAAATGTGTAGTCTTCCTTTACTGTAGTTTGCAGCGCATCGATAACCGTATTCCCTGTTACATACAAGTGATCTGGATTTATATTTTCTTTCAATAAATTCGCTTCCGATGTAGTGGTGGGTGCAAAATGGTACGTCCCAATGGCCCCCGTCAACTTGCGATTCATCTCCTCAGGGAAGGGAGAGTAAATATTACCCGTCCGAAGACCTGCCTCCACATGTCCAACAGGAATCCCTTCATAAAATGCCGCTAGCGCCCCCACAAAAGTAGTGGTCGTATCGCCATGAACAAGTACCACATCAGGTTTTGCTTCTTTCAATACCTCTTGCAGTCCCATTAAGGCACGACAAGTTACATCATACAAGGTCTGCCCTTGACTCATAATATTTAAATCATAATTAGGTGTTATGGAAAACAAATGCAACACCTGATCTAACATTTCTCTATGCTGTGCCGTTACTGTAACGATGGACTCCATATCAGGCGCTGCTTCCAAAGCCTTAACAACTGGTGCCATCTTTATTGCCTCAGGACGTGTCCCAAATATGGTCATGACTTTTAACATAGTACCTCCCACATATTTCGTTTACTTCCTTTACCATGAAAGCCGTCATATACAAACTTTCCTAAATCACTTTATTAAGCTTTTTCAATTATCTCTATTGTATCATGTACAAGCCTTCCATACTAGTAGAAACTGTAAAGAAGTACATCAAAATAAAACGTCACAACCCTCCCCTCACAGAGTGAGCAAACACTAGACAAAACGCCATAAGTGTAAGCAACATGGCGTAATATGCCTAATTCTGCAAACGACAGAAAGCGTGGCACCTCCTCCCCTACAAAGTGAGCAAGTACTAGGCAAAACGCCTTCAACCGCAAAGTAGATTATCTAAGGCATATGGCATTTCATTACTTGCCTTAAGAAAATGCAAAAAGACCGCGGTATGTTCCTGAACAAACATTATGAAATACCGTTTGTGAAGGAATATGCCGCGGTCTTAATTTATGAAGTAATAAAAAACGCCATATGCCCCTCAGAAAATCTTCTGAGGGACTCCTGGCGTTTTGCATAGCTATTTACGAACGTCGTTGTCTTTGGATATAATCCCAATTTTTGTTGCTGTCCACACGCATGCACAAAGTATAACAAGCACTAGCAAGACTCCTATGACAAAGTTTGCTTTTGCCGCCACGATAGACACACAGCCTAAAAGTGCGGTGATGGCATACATGAGCAACACAGCTTGTTTTTGTGTGAGCCCCATCGCCAGTAGACGATGATGCAAATGTCCTTTATCTGGTTGGAATACAGGGCGTCCATTAATACGTCGACGTACAATGGCAAATAAAGTATCTAAAATTGGTAATCCTAACACAATCACAGGTACCACCAATGCCACAGTCGCTGCCGTTTTTACACTACCCATGACAGAGATAGCTGCCATGGTATAACCCAATAGCATACTGCCTGTATCACCCATAAATATTTTGGCAGGATTAAAGTTGTAGCGCAAGAATCCGCAAGCCGCCCCAGCTAATGCCAAAGTAATGCAAGCCAATTCGATTTGCCCCATTTGCAAAGTCACGATACAAATCGTAATACACGCAATGAGAGAAATCCCTGCTGCCAATCCATCTAATCCATCAATGAGATTCACAATATTCGTAAACCCTACAATCCAAAATACCGTTAACGGTATAGCAAAATATTCTAAATACAATAGATGGTCACCAATGCTAATAAAATGCACCGCATTGCCAAACAGTGGCAACATAAGAGCCGCCAAAATTTGTCCCATCAATTTTGTTTTGGGACCAATTTGCTTAATATCGTCCCAAATCCCTACTGCTACTAGGATAATTGAACCTACAATCAATCCTTTGATAGAAGACACATCTTTCACACTATACAGCAAAGATACCATATAGCCAATATAGATGGCCAATCCACCTAATCGTGGAATTGACACTTGATGCACCTTACGTGCATCTGGTTTATCAATAGCACCTACCTTAACAGCAAATTGTTTCACCAAAGGCGTGCAAATATACGTTACTACGAGAGCAATGACAAAGGCCCATAAATATACTGTCATTCCACCACCTCCATACGTGGTATTTCATGATTATAACAAGTGATTGTCAATAGTCTGTTATTCGAATACTTAGTTCATTGTATATAGACCATATTTATTAATTATATCAGTTAAACACAGGACATACAAGAACAGACTCAGTAAGTACATGGACTCCCTTCTCTTCATGGACTTGTTAAAGACGGTTACCAACTAAACAGATTTTGTTACTAACCCTTCAATAATGCGTTTACCATCTTCCATCAGCTGCGCCAGACCTTCTTCGCCTAAATAGGACTCTGCATACATTTTATATAAGTTTTCTGTACCTGATGGTCGTGCTACAAACCAACCTGTATCTGTCACAATTTTAACACCATCGATAGGTTGTTCTTCAAACAAAGAGGTCGTACGAATATCTAGAATCGGACTGCCTCCTAATTTTGTCATAGTCACATCACTAGGTTTCATACCTTTTAAAGCACTTTTAATTTCCGCTGTGCAAGGCATATCCACACGTTGGAACACCGGTGTTCCCCATTGTTCCGTCATATCTACATAGTGTTGTGCCGGAGTTTTCCCTGTAGTGGCTACCATTTCCACCGCTAAAAGTCCTAAAATGATGCCATCTTTATCAGTAGTCCATACGGTTCCATCCTGTTGCAAGAAGGACGCTCCTGCACTCTCCTCTGCCCCTAGGCCAATGCGTCCATCAAATAATAATGGAGCAAAATATTTAAAACCTACTGGCACTTCATAGACTGGATGATTGGAATCTTTGCAATAGGCATCCATCAAGCTTGTCACAACAGCTGTTTTTCCAACACCTTTTCCTTCCCAAGGGCGAGTTTCATTCAAATACTTAGCAGCTACTACTAAATATTGATTGGGTGCTAACAAACCTTCTTCTGTGACTATGCCATGACGATCATAGTCTGGGTCATTGCCAATAGCTAGTTCATGATCACCCAGATTTTTAGCCACTTCTGCCATAGCATATGGGGAAGAGCAATCCATACGAATAGCACCATCATGGTCATAGGACATAAAACTAAATGTTGGATCATAGTCACTATTAATAATGGTAAAATTTAGATTATACTCCTCAGCAATGGCATGCCAATAGGCTCCTCCACTGCCACCTAACGCATTAATTAACACCTTTGGATTGGCTTCTTGAATTGCTTTCATATTGATAATCTGAGGCAATTCTTTTACATAGGCCATTTTAAAATCATATGGTTCTAAATATTGTCCCGCTTCGTCTATAGAAATCGCAGCAGGTGCTACTGCTTTCTCTTCTTCATGATGACAGCAACCACAATGAGCACTTTCATGAGCCCCCACTAGATGATGAAAGGAAAATCGTTGAATGCTATCTAACCCTTTTTGCAAATATTCATTAGCTAAGGCTTCAATCCGCTTTGTCACTGCTGTATCTGCAGGGCCCCCATGAGGTGGATTGTATTTAATACCACCATGTTCTGGCGGATTATGAGAAGGCGTAATAATAATACCATCTGCTACATTCTCCGCCGTTGTGTCTGCATTGTGTCGCAAAATAGCCCGAGACACACTTGGAGTAGGCACAAATTCACGATGTGCATCCACACGTGTTTTCACACGATTTCCCAACAAAACTTCAATGGCTACTTGCAAAGCTGGTTGTGATAAGGCATGTGTATCTTGTCCAATATAGCAAGGTCCTGTAGCACCAAATTCTTGACGCACATCACAAATTGCTTGTACAATGGCTGCCACATGGAGTTCATTAAAGGTCCCTTTGGATGCAATCCCTCGATGTCCAGACGTACCAAAGCTTACTCGTTCTTCTAAAGTCTCATGATTAGGAACAATGCGAAAAAAGTCTTTCACAACTGTATCTACATGAATCAAATCTTCTTTTTTTACAGGTTGTCCTGCCAATGGATGTACCATATTAGTGTTCCTCCTTATGCTCTTGGGAAGGGATTTCATTTCTTGCCTTTTGTACTTCATGAATCATTTGCTCTGCTTCAGCCGCTTTCACTGGATCACAGGTTTGCAATACCCGTTCTACAGCACCATTCGTAGACCTTGCCGAGAAACCTGTGCCGATAACCTCTGCTGCATCCGTGATAACCATAAATGCTGTTGGATCTTCCGCTTCTACGGCAGCTTTCAATCTAGCCACTTGCAATAAACTAACTACTACCATAATAACCTGTTTAGGCTGATGTGTATAGGCACCTTCTCCATTCAGAATCGTAGCACCACGACCGATTTTATCAATGATTAAATTACAAATCGTCACCGGTTTATAGGAAATGATAAACATTGCCTTGCGTTGGTTAAAACCAGTAATTACCTTATTGGTTACCATCGCTGCTAAATAGGTACTAATCAAAGTGGTAGCCGCTGCCTCAATATTGATAACAATAGCACCAACGATGAGAATCATCATATTAATACCAAATAAGATACTGCCTATTTGTAATCCAAAACGATTCCGAATAATCATAGCAATGGGATCCATACCACCCGTATTACCGCCACCACGGTAGACGATACCAAGACCCAATCCAGAGAATAGACCCCCTAAGATACCTCCAATAATTGGATTCTTTGTTAATTCCAAGGCTTCTAATGGAGACAATAGGTTGATCAAAATAGACATGATGATAGTGCCTAAGATGGTAATCCCTAGGTGCCAACGTCCTAACCATCTCCATGCCGCGTACAGCACTGGTATATTCAAAAGAAAGTTAATAGAACCTAAACTTAATATACCTTGTGTCACATAATAAATAATCAAGCTTAGACCACTAATTCCACCACTTAAAAGTTTATGCGGTACAATAAATCCTTGTACCCCTACTGCAAACACCGTCGATCCAATAATAATATGTATTATGGCTTTCACCGTACTTAAATATTTTGGTTTACTTAACATAATTTCACCTATTCTATCACTACTTCCATCATCTGACCATAAGCAAAAAGCTGCCACATTAAGAGTCAATCATAATGTAACAGCTTTTTAGTACTTATTAAACCGCTTATGGTATAATACAATATACTATTCTGCTAGGGCAATCACTTCTACTTCTACTAAGAAGTTAGCTGGTAATGTTTTGACTGCCACACAACTACGAGCTGGTTTAGATGTAAAATACTCCGCATAAATAGCATTAAATTTGGCAAAGTCACCCATATCTGCTAAAAAGCATGTTGTTTTTACAACTTTAGAAAAATCAGTGCCTGCTTCTTTTAAGATAGCTTCGATGTTTTTCATCGCTTGCAATGTTTGTGCTTCCACGCCACCTTCTACTAAAGCGCCTTGTGCTGGATCAATACCACCTTGACCAGAAATGAACACAAAACCATTTGCTTTGTAAGCTTGAGAATATGGTCCTAATGCTGCTGGTGCTTGCTCTGTATACACTTGTTTCATAGTTGTCCCCTTTCATTACCATAAGACATTTATAATATATCACTAGTATAGCATGTAATGGTATCGAAGTGTAGCTATTTTTCATACTTCTATTGTACTTTATTTGCATACCTCTATAAGGAGTAACTATATGTCTATTATTTATACTACTTATGAAAGCCCTTTGGGCACTCTTACACTATATGCCACAGCCTCTGCCTTAGTAGGGCTCACATTTCCAACTCAATCTGTAAATTTTCAAGAACCAGTGGTCATAGACAAGACTATTTCTTCCCCCATTTTGCAACAAACTATCCAATGGCTAGATCAATACTTCGTCGGACAAGTCCCAACGATGATGATTCCTTTAGCACCTCAAGGCACAACGTTCCAACAAAAAGTATGGTCTCAGTTACAACATATTCCCTACGGCACATCCCTTACCTACGGAGAGCTAAGCCAACGTGTATTTAACTCCCCTATTCCTAAAGGAGCCCAAGCCATAGGATCTGCCGTTGGTGCTAACCCTATTTCTCTCATCATCCCTTGTCATCGTGTGTTAGGCAAAGGAAACGCCCTCACTGGTTACACAGGAGGGCTATCCATTAAGCGAGCCTTGTTATCCATCGAGAGTATCGATTTTGTGGACAAGTAGGCTTACTTGATATGTTGTAACATTTGCAAGAAATATGGTTTAAAGAATGTTCCTTCCACTTCACTAGTTCCCATTACAATCGTTGTAAAATAGTTTGGTGTTCCCACTAATGCTATCCGCAAATAGGCAGGCGATTGAACCCCTTTTATATCATAGGTTATAGTTCCTGCCGTTGTCATCGTACCATATTTACTATCTGTTAAGGTATGTAATGGTTCCACATTTCGTAATCGTATCTTTGCTGGAATTGTATCACGAGAATAATCAATGTCTTTATCTTCTCCAATATTAACCTTAAAGTACTTTAATAAGGCATTCATGTCATTCGCATACGTATTCATTTCCGCCGGTGAAAGTCCCTCTTTTCCATATGATTCTGGTGCCATCACCCATTCTTTAGGTAGAGGAAATACAAGAACCCAAGCTGTATTTAACCCATACTGATCCGTACCTTGCAGTTCATAGACATCCACATAATGTCCTAGATTAAGTCCTTCTTTCATGCTCTTCAGTCCTGCATAGTCCTTTACTTTAGTAACGGTAGTACCCACTGTACCTAGTTTAGCATACATATATCCTTTTCCTACCTCTGCTAACTTTGAAGAAGACAATTGCTTAACGGTAATCTCTGGTCCTATGGTTTGACGCAAATCAACTAATGGATTCTGATCTAGCATCGCCACGAACTCTGCCGCTTTTTCTTCACCTGTTTTTTTCTTTTCTTGTTTTTTCTTTTTCTCCATAGCTAAGTACTCACCCAAAGGAATTCCTACTTCCTCATCTGACATTAGGTCACTAGTACCTGCTATCTCATCGGAGATCGACGCACTACTACCTGCTATACCATATGGCATTGATGCACTACTACCTACCACCTCATAGGTAGTATCATGTACTTGTGCTGACACTTGTCCATAGCCCATCATAAGGCTGGTCACTATGACAGCCAGTCCCATTTGCTTCCATAATTTCATCTACTTATTCTCCCTTCACACCTAACAGACTCTTGATAACAGGTTGCCAATAGGATCTCGATGTATCAGCCGTCGTTATTAGAGTGATAGATACCCCATCTTGACCATACCGTCCTATAAAACTAATATACGCAGGTAACACAAATCCATCCACATCCAATTGCACTCTACCATGCGTATACAATCCTGTATCGCCTTGTAGGCGTACAGGTTTCATCATCTCTCCATCAAGAAATCTTACGTTCACAAGTGGTAATACGGCTTTCACAATCTCAGTACTACTGAACTCTGGATTAGTACTTGTAACAAAGGGAACTAATGCTGCGCCATTCTTTTCTATACGTTTTCCACCCATAAGATCCACATTGTAGAGTCCAATATTTTGTACTTCTTTCACTGTTTTGTTATATAATTTTTCTCCTACAGATTGTGGCACTATCGTCATTCCTTTATATCGTATCTTCCACACCTCAGTCGCTTCCTCACCTGTCATATGAAGGTGTACCAACTCTGCTGTATGTAATCCCCGTTCATCACGTCCTTGCAACTGATACCGTTGCCCCCGTTGCACCACATCTTTGACAATTTTATCTAGCAACTTAGCCTCTGTTTCATCTATATGCCAATGATTAGAACCTACCTTACGAACCGTATCTTCTTTTTTTAAACCACCATCAATGAGATCATCATGGTTAACTACCGAAACATAGCTAGGTAACTCTACACTACCTTGTCCATCTAGTATAATCGATGCTGCATATCCTGAAAGCATCGTCCCGACTAATGCCACACTAGCCATCACACATTTCCAATTCATAATAACTCCTTCCTAACTAGGCTCCCCTACTTTTTCCAACAATAATTTAGATTTTAATTGATGTAATTCTTCGCTGATGTTAACTTTCACCTCTGGTGCTCTACGAAGTCGTAAAAATTCTGGCCATAGTAATTGAATTTGCTCTTCTCCGTAGGCTTTCACCTGTGCCAAGGAAGGTACATTGTACACCAATTCTCCATCTACAAAAATAGGCACTAATAGTTCTTGTATTTTAAAGCTATTTGCCTTTAATACAGTTTGTTTCCATGGATGCAATGGATTTTTAAACACATAATCCTGTGTGGTGTCTACTGTTTCGTGGTCTAAGCAAATTAAATCGCCGATGAGTTTGTTATTTCGTGTATTGATGAGGCGTAATACCTTTTTCTTACCAGGATTTGTCACTTTCTCAATATTGTCAGAAAATTTCATAGCTGGCATAAAGGTGTCCCCTTCCCATTGACCGGCTAGTTTATACACCCCACCTAAGGCTGGTGTTTCATCGGCAGTAATCAATTTAGTGCCTACACCCCACGCTGTAATGGCGGCCCCTTGTTGTTTCAAGTCTGCAATTTTGTATTCATCTAGATCATTGGTGGCAAAAATTAATGCCTCCTTAAATCCTGCCTCATCTAGCATCTTACGAGCCTCGATGGATAAATATGCCAAATCTCCACTATCCAAACGAATACCATAAATGGACGGCATCGTGCCTCCTCGACGTTCACGAATCTCTTGGAATACTTGGATGGCCGCTGGCACACCTTTATGTAGCGTATTATAGGTATCCACTAAAAATACCAAATTATTTTCGTATTGGTCTGCATACGCACGAAACGCATCAACTTCAGTAGGAAAACTCATGACCCAACTGTGTGCCATAGTCCCTACAGGTCGCATACCATACAAAGCAGCACTGTACACATCACTAGTGCTATCAAAGCCTCCTATGAAAGCCGCTCTAGCCCCTTGTACAGCTGCGCTCACCCCTTGGGCTCTACGCATGCCAAATTCTGCTACCCCATCCTTGCCAATGACAGATCGAATACGACGGGCTTTTGTAGCAATCAAGGATTCATGATTTAAAAACATAGATAACGCTGTTTCTAATAAAATAGCCTCATCCTTGGCGGTCTCTACTCGAAGTAACACTTCCCCCGGAAATACCACAGACCCTTCTGGCGCCGCATAGATGGTGCCAGTAAAGCGGAATGTTGTTAAATAATCCAAAAATTCCTCTGTAAACACACCCGTTTGTCGTAAATAGATAATATCATCCTCAGAGAAACGCAAGCCTTTCACATACTCGATAACTTGTTCTAATCCTGCTACCACCGTGTAAGCACCTTGAAATGGATTCATCCGGTAAAAGCGATCGAACACACAACGAGTACGATGTTTGTTTTGCGTAAATAAACCTTGCATCATGGTAAATTGATACATATCTGTTAATAGAGCATGTGTAATCATAAACAACTCCTATATCTACTCACAACTAGTGTTATCTCTTGCATCACCAGAGCATTACGAGTTAACCACTTATATACTTATAGTGTTTCTATTATTTTTTATTATACCTTATATTTCAAATTATACACTATATTTTTTATTTATCAACATAGGTGCTTTATCATTTCCTCCTTATGGCAACGAGGTCTTCGCATATTGGTTTGTAACTATACTTGTGGTATGATAATTATAGTATTTACAGCGAGTACATCTTGCTAACATGAGTATACATTAGCTGTTAAAGATCCATATATCATTTTGAAAGAAAGGACACTCTATGAATCTTTCACAATTCTTTGCATTAATACGTCCGCGCACCTTGACTGCAGCTTTCAGTCCTGTTGTACTAGGCGCTGCTATGGGGGCTACACAATTTGCACCTACCCAACCGATTGGATTATCTATCATATATACCCTAGGTATTCTAATCTGTGTGTTAAGTGCGCAAATCGCAGCCAATATTTGGAATGAATATTTCGATTTTAAATCTGGCCTTGACCTCACACAAGCGGCTGGAAATAGTGGTTCTATCGTCCGCGATGGTATCTCTCCAGCGATTATCAAACGTTGGGGATATATGACGACTATACTTCCACTCATCTTAGGAATTGCCCTCGCTAAGGCTGTCACATGGTGGTATATTCCTGTAGGCATGCTTTGCATACTGACTAGCATCTTATACTCTGGTGGACCTAAACCCATTTCTCGTACCCCTTTTGGTGAACTCGCCTCTGGTCTTGCCATGGGTTTTGCCATCGTGGGCATTACCCTCTTTGCTTGGACTCACACCTTGCACTGGACCTATCTAATTCCTGCCGTACCGTCCACCATCTTAATCGGTGCTATTATGATGACTAACAATTTACGTGACTTTACAAACGATGCGAACCACGGTCGTCGTACCTTAGTCATTCTTCTTGGCCGTGAAAGAGGCCTCCAACTGTTACAAGGGCTCTTCCTCATTAGCTCTCTATGGATACTAATATGGACTATCTTAGGAGTTATCCCATGGCCTTCCTTAGTAGCTTTACTTTCCTTACTGCCTGCTATGAAAGTCATCCATATCTTCAACACCTATGCAGATCCAATACGATTAAACGAGGCTATGAAGTTTACTTCTATATCTTGTACACTGTATCACTTCTTGTGGGCTATAGGACTCCTATGTAATACAATCATATAAAACTAGCATTCTTTATGAGGGGAGTCTTTATTACTTTCACAGTATTAGCCATCTAATTCATAGTCAATAACTATAACGCCTTAGATATATAACATATTTTACTTATAACAAAACTCTTGTTATACTAAGCAAGTAGAAATTCACTATGTAAGTACACAAAGAAAAGGAGATAAAATATGAAGAAATTATTTAGTTTAGCCGCTACGGCTGTATTAGGCGCTGCCTTATTGTTAGGTGGCTGTGGTTCCACTGGCACTAGCTCCACTGGTTCCGATGCAGGTAAAACATTGAAAATTGGTGCTTCCCCAGTACCTCACGCTGAAATCCTAGAGCAAGTAAAACCAATCCTTGCTAAAGAAGGCATTAAATTAGAAATCATCGAGTTCAGCGACTATGTACAACCAAATGTATCCTTGAATGACAAAGAAATTGATGCGAACTTCTTCGCTCACATTCCTTACCAAGAAAACTTCAACAAAGAAAAAGGTACTCACATTGCAACAGCAGGTGCCGTACACATCGAGCCAATGGGCATTTACTCTAAAAAAGTAAAAGATTTGAAAGAAGTACAAGATGGCGCTCAAGTAGCTATCCCATCTGATGCAACAAATGGTGGTCGTGCATTACTATTGCTTTCCAAAGCTGGTTTAATCACTTTGAACGATCCTAACAGCATTTCTGCTACAGTACAAGATATCAAAGATAACCCTAAAAACTTAAAATTCGTTGAATTAGAGGCGGCTCAATTACCTCGTACATTAGATGATTCCACAATTTCTGTAATCAACACAAACTTTGCATTAGGTGCTAACTTGAACCCAACAAAAGATGCATTGTTCTTAGAATCTAAAGATTCCCCATATGTAAACATCGTATCCGTTCGTGAAGGTGATGAAAAACGTGAAGATATTCAAAAATTGATCAAAGCTTTACAAAGCCCTGAAATCAAAAAATTCATCGAAGACAAATACAAAGGTGCTATTCTTCCAGCATTCTAATGGAATCGCTTAGAATAGACTCCTCCAAATAAAAAAACACTAACAACTATCATACATACTTAACTATACAACAATAGAGGCAAGTTGATTCGCTCAACTTGCCTCTGTTGTTTTTGCATATACCCTTGTTCTTCTATACAAGCTCACAAACCATCATACTCATTTCTAGCATACAAAAAAGGGTCCCGAAGGACCCCTTTTATTATTTACGAACCATAGCTCGTAATTCTTGCATTTCCTGTTGCAATGTCACAATATCTTGACGTAAGTTATCATTTTCCGCTGTCAGAACTGTAAGTTCACGACCATAGGCTTCTTTCATAGCTACCATTTCATCATGCAATACTAGCACAGAAGAAATTGGGCCATTACGATAACGTTCTGGTATAGCTTTTTTCTCTGGACTATTACCAAATTTAAAAGTTGCACCACCATTAACCATAGTGCCACCACGTACCATAGATACACCAGCATGGAACATAGTAGATTCTTTAGTATAATGAGCCACCCCTAATGCTACGGCATTCACATTTTTATAATGTCCAACGCCAGCCATAATTTGTGTTGGTTCTAATGGATCATATTGAATTGGTTTTAATGCAGATAATGCAGCGCCTAGGGCATCACCTCTACGGCTTTCCTTACGTAATTCTTGTAAATCACTACCAAGTTCACCAATTTGGCGCTCTAATTTTTCATAGTTATGATTATCTCCTTTAGAACCGCCTTCTAAAGATTTACGGAAATCATCTTCTGTTTTATTTTCATTACCTTTGATTTCTTTCCAGTATTCATAAGCGGATTTGCCTTTAGCGCCATCTTTACCGGCTTTCCCAGCATCACCTTTGTCGCCTTTAGGGCCTACTACGCCAGTTTCACCTTTATCGCCTTTAGGTCCTACTGCACCTGTTGCGCCGGCTTCACCTTTTTCACCTTTAGGACCTACTGCACCATCTTTACCTTTTTCACCTGTAATAGCCTTGATAAAGTCGTCTTTTGTCTTGCTTTCGTTACCTGGTAATCCTTTCCACACTTCGAAAGCAGACTTTCCGTCAGCTCCATCTTTACCAGCTGTACCAGCATCACCTTTAGGTCCTGCTACACCAGCTGCTCCAGCGTCACCTTTTTCGCCTTTCTCACCTTGTGGGCCTGCTGCACCATCTGCACCTTTGGCTCCTGTAATTGCCTTTATGAAGTCATCTTCTGTCTTGCTTCCATTACCTGGTAGGTCTTTCCATACTTCGAAAGCAGATTTACCTTTAGGCCCTACTTCACCTTGTATCCCTTGATCGCCTTTAGGACCTACTGCACCTGTATCACCCTTATCACCTTTAGGACCCTGAATACCTTGTGGGCCTTGTGGACCTACTCCACCAGTACCACCACCAGTACCACCTGGTCCTTGTGGTCCCTGTGGCCCTTGTGGCCCTTGTGGGCCTACTGCACCGGCTTCACCTTGCGGACCAGTAATAGCTCTGATAAAGTCATCTTTTGTCTTGCTTCCATTACCTGGCATTTCTTTCCATACTTCAAAAGCAGATTTTCCGTCAGCCCCAGTATCACCTTTGGCTCCAGTTTCACCTTTTTCGCCTTGAATGCCTTGGTCACCTTTAGCACCTGGATCGCCTTTATCACCTTTGTCACCTTTAAAGTCTGGGTCACCTTTTAGTTGATCTTTATCTAAGCTAAACGTATATGTTTTACCATATTCCCCACCGTCATTCGTAGTAATCGAGATACCTTTACCTGGTTTTAATACTTCTTTCAAGGAATCTACAGTCAATACAGGACTTGTAGTAGAGGAAGAACCATCTTTACCACCTGTAGTTAACGTTAAATGTCCTCTATCATTACTACCTAAGGAAATATTCATCAAAGGATTATCAAAATGTACTCCAGTAAAAGTTGGCGTTTTCAACATACCAATACGCAAGATAGAGTCTGTTGGATCTTTATAAGTAATTAGATTATCAGAGCTATATAACGTTGGCGCCGCATACTCGCTTTTACCATCTGGAGCTTTGGCACCAGCTTGTGGAGCAACTCCATACACAGTATTTGCCTTGCCTTGGATCTTAATCTCTTTATCACCTGGTGTGTACACACGTGTATCAGGTGTTGTAGTAGCTACAGTTCCATCTGCATTGAATGGCACATCATTACCTGCCAAAATTGTATTACGTTTTTCTAAGGCTTTTAATTGTGCTACATTGACAGCATCAGTATCTTCTCCACCAGCTGCTACATTAATAATTTGGCGAGTTTTATGAGAATTAGAACGGCTATCACCTACAGATACTGCTGATTCAGTCGCTTTCCATATGCTTCTTTCTGAACTTGCCACTGCTGCCTCTGCTGCAGCATCCGCAAAATGAGGGCCATGTAAAGATGGATCATAACCTCGATTAGACATGGAATTTACAGCCCGTTCTGCATAGGAACCTGTACCTAAGGCAACACCATTTCTAACTACTGTTTTAGAGTCCATCCCAATACTGATTCCAGCGTATGCTTGGTTGCCACTTTCTCCGACTTTACTATTATGACCAATAGCAATAGCACCATTTCCATAGGTCTTTGTATTGCCACCTACTGCAATGGCTGCAAAGTCATTTGCATAAGCACTATACCCCATACTGACAGACTGACTTCCCTCTGCATGCGCGGAATCACCTATCGCTGTTGCACCTACTCCAATCGCAGTTGTTGTACGACCTACCGCGACTGTATTGTCTGCACTTGCCTTGGATGAAGCACCGATAGCCAAGGAGGAGTTTGCAGCCAATGCACGAGTACCCACCGCTGTACTATGTTCTCCTGCTGTTCTTGTGCCTTCACCAATATTGACACTATAGATACCAGTTTCACTAATTCCTTTACCAATAGCTACTGTATTTTCAGACTTATCGCCAATTTGTACATTACGTCCAATCGCAATGGCATTCTCACTCTTAGAATACGCCCTTGGACCAATGGCAATAGCCCCCTCTTTGGTAGCTCCATTATTTTTCTCATTGCTATCTACCCCAAGGTCTCGACTTTTTATAGAAATGTAACGTGGCTTTTCACGTTCTACACGATTGCGAAGTACTTTTAATTGTCCCACTGTGGCAGCATCGGTATCTTCAAAGCCTGCTGCTACATTAGTAATTTGACGAGTATGTTGTCCATCAGCTTTAGTACCACCTACAGATACAGCTCCATCAGTAGCATTCCAAGCGCTACTAATAGCCGCATTGCCAGCTTCATTGGCTTTTTCTATAGCATCTGCATAGGCCTTTTCTGCAACTACCAAATCTTGATCTGCTTTTTTCTTTTGGGCCTCCGCAGCTGCTATTGCAGCATCTGCATCACTCTCTTTTTTTTCTTTTTTACTCTTAGCTCGTTCAACATCTTCTTCTGCTTGTAGCACTTTATAATTCGCTTGACGAATCTTTTCATATAAAGCTTCTAGCGCTGGATTATCTGCTCCCGCTTCGCCTACTTTATAATGTGTGTTACTCATTGGATTATAACCAATGTAATCATTACTTTTGCCAACACGATCTGCAATAGAACCACTGCCTAGTGCTACGCCACTTACTGCACTAGTAGTTGCCTCATATCCTATGGCTAATCCATCCACTGCATTCACATTAGAACTAGCACCTACAGCAATGGCATTCGCACCATCGACCTGACCACCAGTTACTGTATACTCTGTACTAGCTGCATAGCCTGCTATATGGCCTCCCAAGATTAATACACTTGCTGCATATACTGCGGCATTATGTTTTCTCATACTACACCCCTTATAGTTTGATAAAATCCTTAATTCATGCTAACAAATCGCTATGAATTAAGTTGAAACATTTCTTATTAATATTGATTATATACCACTTTTGTATACTATTCAAATCGAATTTTTTAAACATTATCGATGACTTTTGACATATAAAAAGCCTCTGACTTTTACAAATATGCAAAAGCCAGAGGCTAATACCTTACTGCTCTAGATTATTTACGAGCCATAGATTTACGTACGTCGAAAGCAACCGCTACGACAATAATCAAACCTTTAATAATCAACTGCCAGTATGGTCCCATTCCAACGAATGTTAAACCATAGTTAATAACTGTAAAGATCAACACACCAGCGATGATACCAGGTACAGTACCGATACCACCAGTGATGGATACACCACCTACAACAGATGCTGCGATAGCATCTAACTCGTACATGTTGCCATAGTTATTAGTAGCACCACCAGTACGAGCTGCTTCCAAGATACCACCTACGCCATACAAAGCGCCAGCGATAACGTAGATAATCACTAGTGTTACTGCTACGTTGATGCCAGATACGACAGCTGCTTGTGGATTACCACCAATAGCAAACATGTTTTTACCAAGAATTGTTTTGTTATATACCACATACATGATTAAAGAAATCACAGCAGCGATAATAACAATGTATGGAATCGTCATAAATCCAAGGTCTAAAGAGCCTGTACCAATTTGTGTAAACTCTGGACGTAAACCACCAATCGGTTGGGAATTATTCGGCTCCATATCAAAATATAAGGAACAAATACCGTAAGTAATAACCATAGTACCTAGTGTGGAAATAAATGGTACGATTTTTAAATACGCTACGATCACACCAGAAACTAAACCGATGATAGCACCCACCACGATAGCAATCACGATTGGTAGAATCAAAGGCAATTCTGGTAAGTGTTCAAAGAACGGACGTGGATAATCTGGCAACTGAGTTAAGGACGCAGATACCACTGCCGTCAAACCAACCACACGACCTGCAGATAAGTCACACCCTGCGGTAATCAAGATCATAGCAGAACCTAATGCAATGATAATACGTGGGGAAGACTGAATTAAAATATCACGAAAACTTGTGACGGATAAAAAGTTCGGGCTATACATAGAAATAGCCGCTACTAGTACTACTAGTACCAAATAGATAATATTCTGGGAAAGAAACTTTCCTAATTTACCTTGGCTCATACGATACCTCCTAGACTAAACCAGCTGTCGCTAGTTCCATTATTTTTTCTTCTGTCGCTTCATGTGCATCCAAGATGCCACTCATATATCCATTACTCATAACCATAATGCGATCACTCATACCCAATAACTCAGGCATTTCTGAGGAAATCATAATGATACTTTTACCAGCACTAGCCAGTTCATTAATAATGGAATAAATTTCATATTTCGCTCCTACATCGATGCCCCGTGTCGGTTCATCCAAGAGTAGGATTTCTGGATTCGTATTTAACCAACGAGCAATCAATACCTTTTGTTGGTTACCACCAGAAAGACTTTGAATTTTCGTTTCTGTAGATGGTGTCTTCACTCGCAAGGAAGCCACACCTTCTTTTGTATCGTCTAGTCGTCTATCGTCATTTAATAATTTAAACTTATTTTCGTATTTTGGCAGTGCTGCCATGGTTGTATTGTCTACAATAGTGAGCATTGGAAAAATACCTGTGGTACGGCGTTCTTCTGTAAGCAATGCCATACCCAGTTTTTTCGCATCTCGAGGGTGACGAATGCGCACTTCTTTATCGTGCAAATAAATCTTCCCAGATTCAATACCACGAAGACCAAATAAGGCTTCGATAACCTCTGTTCGCTGCGCCCCTACTAGACCACCTACACCAAGAACTTCCCCTTTACGAAGAGAGAAGCTTACATCTTTAAAAGAATGTGGATGAATAGATGTTAATTTTTCTACACGTAATACTTCTTCACTTGGAGTATTTGTTTTTTCAGGGAATAACTGAGTCATTTCACGACCTACCATTCGTTGAATGATAAGATCTGTCGTTAATTCATCAGCATGCCAAGTACCTATATATTGACCATCACGCATGATTGTTACTTCATCAGATATGCGTAGGATTTCTTCCATTTTATGAGAAATATATATAATTGCAACCCCTTTTTTACGCAAGGAGTTAATGATTTTGAAAAGATGTTCTACTTCATCACTCGTTAGGGAAGAGGTAGGTTCATCCATAACAATAATTCTAGATTGGTGGGAAACTGCTTTTGCAATCTCAATATTTTGTAGCTTAGAAACAGATAAATCACCAGCTAATTGTTCTGGGTCGATATCTACATCGATTTCATTAAACAAGGCTAGTGTGTCTTCTTTCATTTTTTTATGGTCCACAAATGTAAAAGGACCAATTTTTTTGGTTGGGAATCGACCTAACCATAGATTTTCCATAACATTACGCTGTAATACAGGGTATAACTCTTGATGGATCATGGAAATTCCCATTCCAAGAGCTTTTCGGGAATCTGTCATTTCTACTACTTCGCCGTCAATGACCACGTCCCCTTGATCAGGCTTATAAATACCGAACAGGCATTTCATAAGAGTAGACTTTCCCGCGCCATTCTCTCCCATTAGAGCATGTACGGTGCCTGGTCGGACTTTGAAAGTGACATTATCCAAGGCCTTTACGCCAGGAAATTCCTTCGTAATTTGGCGCATTTCTAATATGTACTCGCCCATACATTTTCCTCCTACTAATCAGATAATAAAGGGGGCAAAATGCCCCCTTACTGCATTTTCTTATTTGTCACCTAGAATCTTATCCGCATTTTCTTTTGTTACGATTTCGTAAGGTACCCAAATATATTTACCATCAACAATTTCAAAACCTGTATTGTCTTTATTTGGTGTTTCGCCTTTAGCTAACACATAGAAAAGATTAAATACAGCTTGACCTTGTTTTTTAGCATTGTTTAATACTGTACCCAATAATGTGCCGTCTTTCAACGCTTGTACTGCTGGAGTTGTAGCGTCAACACCTACTACTGGAATGTATTTGCCATTTGTGAAGTAGCCTGCTGCTTTCAATGCTTCAATAGCACCTAATGCCATGTCGTCATTGTTACAGATAACAGCATCAATTTTATCGCCGTAACGGCTCAAGAACGCTGCCATTTTTTCTTGACCTTTAACGCGGTCCCACATACCTGTATCGCTAGCCAATTCTTCTACTTTCATGCCTTCTGCTTTAAGAGCTTTAACGGAGTGTTCTGTACGAAGTACTGCGTCTTGGTGACCTGGTTCACCAGTAATCATAACATAGTGGATAACACCATCATTGCTATGGTATGCTTCAGGATGTTTTTTGAAGTAATCTGCTAAGATTTTACCTTGCATTTCACCACTTTGTTCAGCTTTCGCACCTACATAGTATACTTTATCCCATTTAGCCATATCTTCTTTCAATGGTTCACGGTTCAAGAATACCAATGGAATGTTAGCTGCTTTCGCTTTATCAATGATAACGCCTGCTGCTGTGCGGTCTACCACGTTAACGCCGATTGCTTTGTACTTCTTATTGATGAATAAGTCAATCTTTTCGTTTTGTGTTGGTTGAGAGTTTTGGCTATCTACGATATCCACTTTAGCTTTGTCTTTAGCAGCTTTATCAATTTCTGCACGAACGCCACTCATGAAAGTGTCATCAAATTTGTAAATAGCAACCCCAATTTGAGGTTTGTCACCACTTGCTCCTTGATCGCTTCCGCAACCACCTAACACAAGTGCACCTACTGCTGCAGATGCAAGCATCGCTGCTTTCCAAGATCGTTTCATAATAATATCCTCCTTTTAGATATCCTATATACCTATAAGACTAGTGTATCTAGTCGTGGTACCTACCGTAACCAAGCTTCTTCAGCTCGTTTTGCACTGACAATATCAATCATACCTAACAATGTATAATAAGAGCCATTACCGGAATATTCTAGATTAATCGTATGTGCTTTGTATGAATTGCGTTCTAATACACCCCGTAAAATAGGATCCATTACTCCCACTGCATTACCCATAGCACTGCTCAAAATAATCCGCTCTGGATTAAATAAGTTCGCTATATTGGCTAACGCAATTCCTAAATAATGACCTACTCGTGAAAGGGCCTCTAAACACACTTCATCACCTTCTACTGCAGCCTCATAAATAGGCTCTACACGAAATGCTTTGCTCACAACCAATGGATTATCTTGTACCGACGTATATCGGCCTTTTTCCATTTGTTCCACTACATAGGAATGAATCGATGTTTCCGATGCGATATCTTCCAAGCGCACTTCATTGCCCTCTTCATCTAATCGAATCACACCATATCCAATTTCCCCAGCACTATCGTTAAAACCGCGGTAGAGTTCACCATGATAAATCAAGGATATACCGAGTCCATAACTAAATTTAAGGACAATAAGATTATCCATTTCCTTACCACTGCCATAGTAATATTCACCCGTCGATAAACAACGAACATCATTTTCTACATATACAGGCACATGGAATCGCTCTTCTAAGATATACTTGAAAGGAATATTATTCCATTTTCCATTAGGGGAGTAAATAGAAATCCCTTTTCCTGAGTCTACAGGTCCACGTAAAACGAGACCTATACTTTTAATTTTATAGTCTTCTTTGAAGATATCCTGTATGCCACGATACATATGTTGCATGATTTCATCAGCACTACAACCAATAATAGATGTTTCTAATTGCTGTAAAATTTGACGTCCTACTGTAGCCACATAAAAAACAATCGTATGTGTTCTTATATGGACAATCAAATAGGTTTCAATATCATGATTAAAGTCTAACAACATTGATGGGCGTCCCAATGCAGACCGCTCTTGACGATCTTCATAGACCAATCCTTTCCGAATTAAATTCGTACAAATATTAGTCACTGTGGGAGGCGTTATTTTGGTCTGTCTTGCAATCAAGGCCTTTGATACGGGGCCATGACGCCTGATGTAATTCAAAATAATTTCATCATTGCTTATTTGTGGCTTTATCATGATTCTATCTCCTTTACAGTGAATACACCCCATCACCAATTTCAGCAATATATAGACTAGGGGTAACACCTATTTGTTTCTCGTACTCTTCTGGAATAGCTCTCATAAAAGCCTCAATATGCTCATCTTTTACAAGGGCAATGGCACAACCACCGAAACCTGCACCTGTCATACGAGATGCAATACAGCCTTCTTGAGAGCGTGCTAAATCAACAATCGTATCCAATTCTTTACCTGTCACTTCAAAGTCAACTTGTAAAGATCTATGAGATTCATTCAAGCAATGTGCAATCCCTGTTAAATCAGCGGCTTCCAAAGCTTTCATGAAATCTAATACACGTAAATTTTCAGTGATGACGTGACGAGCTCTACGCATCAACACATCATCAGAAATAGATTCTAAATCATCCAATGTAGCCAATGCCAAGCCAGAGATATCTTTATGCTTGCGGATAATTTCAAGAGCTGCATCGCACTCACCTTTGCGCTCATTAAATTTGGAGTCCACAAGACCTCTTTGTTTATTTGTATTCATGATGACAAGAGTATGTCCATGCCAGTTCAAAGGAACTAGTTTTCGTTCCATATGCGTGCAATCTAACAAGACACCATGGCCTTCTTTACCGTGTGCAATAGCATACATATCCATAATGCCTACTTTTACACCTACGAAATGGTATTCTACATGCATAGCCATTTTTGCCAATTCCGTACGATCAATTGGAGTTAGACCCAACTCTGAAAGCAACATATAACCAGTTAAATCTAGCATACATGCAGAAGAGGATAAACCTGCACCAGCTGGCAAATTACCATTAAAATAAATGTCCATACCTGGTACCTTGTGACCCTTATCTTTTAAGAATTGAATCACACCTAATGGATAATTAGCCCAATCGTGTTCAATATTATATTGGAAAGGTTCATTTACATCAACCACTACAGTCTTTTCCATATTATCAGAGTGTAAACGTACCTTGCTATCTTCACGTAAACGGATGGCTCCATAAATACCTACTTTAAGTGCCGCTGGGAATACATGACCACCATTATAGTCTTGGTGCTCACCAATAACATTCACGCGACCTGGAGCAAAATAACAATGCACCTCTCCTGAACCTTCGCCAAAGAAGGACAGAAAACGCTGTTGTAATTTTTCTTTATTCATTTGCTTGTTCAACCTCACTATATAGTTTGCGCAATTCCGGTGCTGTTTCTTCTACGGCACTTGTATTCGCTGCTGCCCATGCTCCCATTTCAGAGGATGCATAGTATTTAATTTTATTGGCTTCTCTGAAAGGAGGATAGAATTGAATATTAAAGTGATAATATTCTTCATGTCCTGCATATTCAGGGCTATTTACAGGATTTTGATGATATACCATCATGTATGGGAATGGCATATTAAATAAACGATCGAAGGCTTCCGTTAATGTTTTTAACATATGCGCCAAATCTTTGGTTTCTTTTTCAGTACAATCTGTGATGTAATTCATGTGACGTTTTGGCACGACAAATACACCGTAGGGATAATCTGTAAAGAACGGGATATAGGCTAAGAAAGAGTCATTTTCTCCCACAATGCGAGCATCTTTTTCTTTCTCAACTTGATTCATTTTACAGAATAAGCATTCACCATGTTCATGATGATGATCTTTCGCACTATCTAGTTCCACTTGTAGCTTCTGCGGTACAAAGGAATAGCCATATAATTGACCATGTGGATGTGGCATTGTCACACCTACAGCTTCCCCTTTATTTTCAAAAGGATAAATATATTTAATTTTTTCATCTTTTGCTAATTCACTATGACGCTCTTTAATAAGGTTTAGTAATTTAACAATATGATCTTCCGATAATTCGTAAAATTTAGCAGTATGCTCCGGAGAATATAAGATAACTTCACATTTCCCATAGTTTTCTTGACTTTTGTAAAAGTCATTACCATCTTCATAAGGAGCCTCTGGCGTTTGCGTTAAGGCTGGAAAGTCGTTATCATATTTCAACACATCATAATCTGCAGGGACTTTTTTATTAATACCTGGGCAGAATGGGCACCAATCCTTTGGCATCGTTGGGCGTGCTTTACGGTTTGAAGCGACCATTGTCCAAGTCCGCAATAAAGGATTCCATCGTAATTCCGACATGGAATACCTCCAATCTATAGTTATATGCTTCAAAAAATGAAAGATAATTTTTATACATACCTATTCTTTCATATTTTAACATTTTTTTCAATACTTAATTAAATAATAAGTTATATGATTTACTCATAATTTAATCTTTTTTCATGTTTTTCCACTTTTTTGATATCTTATGATACAAAACAATGCCACATCCCCCTTCTCTCACTGCATTCTGAATGTTCGTTCAGGGGAATATGGCATTGTTTTTTCTTTATTTGGGAATATCAATATATATTGAAACTCCTGTAATACGCACAAATTATGAGTAAATCATATGGAGGCTTATTATGGAGAGTGGGGGCTAATGTAGTGTATCTGCTAGTATGACTAAATGTAATAGATACTAAAGTTCACTAGAAGAAGGTATCTTGTGTGCCGCTTTGTTTGACTTCCATTTGGGCCCGTCGTTCATCGGTGATGAAGGAGTCTGTTTTCATGTTAATGACATGCAACAAGCCTCGCATAGAATCTACACCTTTTTCTTTCGCTGCTGCAATGGCTACTTTAGCACATACTTCAGAGTCGTCCAAAGCGTTGTGATGGTTAAATTTGATACCTAAGAATCCGCCCAATGTATTCAACTTATGGTTCACCAAATCAGGCCATACTTTTCGTGTTATGCGGACGGTGCAAGTATATTCTAAATCAGGCCATTCAATATTGTAGTGGTCCAAAGTGGCACGTAACACGTCGATGTCGAACTTCGCATTGTGTGCTACTAACAGTTTACCTTTTAAATGGTTATTATAAATCGCTGGCCACAACTGATCAAAGGTAGGCTTATTCAACACTTCTTCCGGTTGGATACCATGGATACCAATGAACTCTTGGTTGAACTGCATCACTGGGGGCTTGATTAAACTATAGCCACGTTTTGTGATTCGTCCATCTTCCACAGTCACCACAGCTAAAGAAATAGCACTATTCTTACTTTCATTAGCCGTTTCAAAATCTAAGGCCACAAAATTTAACATATATCCTCCTCACGCAAGATTTTGAAATCTGCGATTACATCAAGAAAAAGCAGATGCATCATAGCATCTGCTTTTATTATATAGTATTTTTAATGAAAGTAAAATCGATTATTGAATCGCTTTCTCAAACACTGCTTTGATTAAAGATTTTGTTTGTTCGTAACTTTCACCAGGTTGTGCCTCATATTGTTTGTCCAAATCAAACCACAAATTTGGATAGTATTCGTATGGATGTGTTTTGAACAATTCTACAGCATCTTGATCTTCTACCCAGTTAATTTTGATTTCTTTGAACGCAGGGTTTTCTGCTTGCAATTCTTCGATAGCGCGGAATGCGTTAGCGCAATATGGACAATGATGTAAATGGAAACCTAAAATTTCTTTCATAGTATACTCCTTTCATCGAATCGATATATTATATCGAATTTATTCAATTATAAGATTAGTATACCACAAGAAAATTCATGTTACAACTATAAGCCAGCGTGGTATGTCAAAATTGCAGTCCAAGATGTATGAATCCAACTAGACACATCAACCGTTGTATGTAGTGCAACGGCTAAAAACATGGCTCCTGTAATTACGGTGGCAGCAGTACTGCTCATAATCGCATCAATTCGTTCTAACATAAGAACACATCCTCTCTAATCTCTTACTTTATACGGCTGAAAGTCATCATGATACCCAGTCTTTATAGTAGATGCTCTCAGTTAAAAATCTAAACTATCTTTCATAACAACAAAGATATGAAACACTTTGTCACTTATGATATACTATTAGTATAGTGGAATTAAAAGATTTGACAAGAATCACTTTTTCTATTTTGTTATTTACGAAACATATATAGAAAAGTATCCTATATTGAACAAGTATCTCATTTTGTTTGATTCATATATGTAAGGAGGAATTATGGATAAACGACAAATGAAAACTAGAAAAGCTATTTTCGACTCCTTTGTTAGGCTTTTAGAACATAAAAATTATAATGCTATCATCGTGCAAGACATTATCGATGAAGCCCTCATTGGCCGTAGTACATTTTACGCACACTTTGAAACAAAAGAAGATCTATTAGAAGCGCTCTGTCACGAATTATTCTCTCATATTATCGACACTGCATCAGACTTCTCCCATGCTCATGGCTTATATAAAAACAGCCACATCAAGGAAGCTATCTTCCTCCATATCTTGCAGCATTTAGAGGACAACGATAATAATATTTTGGGTCTTCTTTCCTGTGAAAGTAACGAACTCTTCCTACGTCATTTCAAGAGCAGTCTGAAAGAACTCATCCAAAGTCATTTCTTAAACAATCAAACTTGTCCACACAACAATATCCCTCATGATTTTATCTCTAATCACATTGCAGGATCTTTTGTAGAAATGGTTCTTTGGTGGCTGGAAACTGGTCGAGAGTATTCCATTGAAGACATGTCACGATACTTTTATCATATTACAGAACCATTGATTTTGGAACATCAACATTAATACCATAAACAAACGCAACAAGGCGCTACCTTAAGCAAATTCGCTCATCGGTAACGCCTTTTTGTAGTAATATCAACTGTATATGTTTTTAATTGTCATTAAGATATTCTTTATGGCATATTGTTGTGCCGACTAGAATGTAAAACATCCATCTACTATCGATTACGCTATTTTGTAAAACAACAATTTTCATTAGAAACATATTAGACCGCCAAGGAAAACCGTTTTTTTGCCAATGGCAGGAACAGCACTAAAATGATAGATTCTAATAGATACGTGAGCACATAGGTCATCCATATGCCGTCATTACCGAATGGAGGGATAAGCAATTCTTGCATGCCTACAAAGAAGACCACTGCAATGAACATCATATTCCGGATAGATGCAGTCTGACCGATGCCATTGTACATACCATATAATAATAATCCTACTGCCGCACAGATAGGATAGAGCAATAGATAATGGGAATATTCCAAGGCCATCGTGTAAATCTCTGGTACTGAGGTCATAACCATAATGACATCATTACGGAATAATCCCAGCACGATTTCTACAATAACCACATATACCGCTAAGCATTGCAGGGAAATCTTCAACGTATCTTTCCAAAGCACCAAGTCACGTTTTCCAAATGCTTTTCCAGTAAATACGCTGACTCCGTTCGCCTGTCCATCTGTGAAGTATGCCATGATAAAGATAATCTCCAAAATCACCGCATTCGTCGCTAATACATCACTGCCCATAGCACTGCCTGCTTTGGCAAACAAATTGTTGATGGTCAACAAACAAAATGTACGAAGCATAAGGTCTGTGTTTACTTTCATGATAGATAGGAATGGTTTCACCCGTTTTAAGGTATTCCATATATGGGACGTTAGGTCTAACCGTTCACGAACTAAGTACATAGCACCTAGGCCTACTAAGAACGCATAGATTTGGGAAATTAAAGATGCCCAAGCCACCCCTTTTACTCCAAAGTCAAAGCCAAATACGAAAAGGAAGGACAAAGCAATATTCAGCACGTTCATGGAGATTTGCATAATCATAGTGGCGCGAATCATCATTTGTCCCATAAGCCAACCTAACGTAACATAATTGACCAATACGAAAGGAGATCCCCAGATTAAAATATCTGTATAATCCGCCATCAAAGCAATCACCTCTGGGTCGGGATGCATAAAACTTGCATAGTAATCAAATATCCAAGGATAGCCGATGATAAAGGCTGCGCTGATGAATAAGGCAATGATAAGAGGTCGAAAGAAACTGAGTGATGTACTTTCCTTCGATTGTTCTCCCAAAGCCTGTGCGGAAAACACCGTAGTAGCCACCCGCAGAAATCCAAAGAGCCAATACATATTATTAAACAAGATAACTCCTAATGCTACGGCAGCAATGTACATAGCATTATCCATATGCCCCATAATCCCAGTATTCACCGCCCCTAAGAGAGGTTGGGTCACAGTAGAAATCATAAATGGAATTGTCACTTTTAAATAGTCTTTGTAGGTCAATCGTTCTTCCATCTTACCCTCACAAAAAAGAGGAACACCTAGGTGTTCCTCTTGAAACATTTTCATACACCATTTGATACATTCATTGTATCAAAGGCTGTTCATGTAACACAAATATATCTTATTCATACAATTTATGTTATATTACAAAACAATCTATTCATCTAATGAAAAATAATATTAGCCATAGATTACCGATCTAAATTATAAACCGCACTTAATAATTGTTTTGTATACGGATGCTTCGCCTCTGCTAAGGCATCTCCATTCAGGCGTTCTACCACTTCCCCTTTATACATGACCACAACTTTGTGGCAGAATAAATGGACTAATGCCAAATCATGGCAAATAAATAGGTAGGTAATGCCTTTTTCTTTTTGTAACCGTACCAATAGCTCGATGATTGTATCTTGTACAGATACATCTAGAGCACTCGTGGCTTCATCGCAAACGATAATTTCTGGTTCTAATGCTAAGGCTCTAGCAATAGCCACACGTTGCCGTTGCCCGCCACTCATATTATTCGGATATCGGTCTGCAAAATCTTCTGGTAAATCTACCATTTTTAACAATTCTCTAGCTTTCGCATCTACATCTGCTTTGCTAATGAGATCAAAGTTACGCAATGGTTCACAAATGATGTCACGCACTTTCATCTTCGGATTGAAAGCGGCTGTTGGATCTTGGAATACCATTTGAATATGACGATAATTTTGGCGCTTTTCTTCACCTGTTAATTTCGTAATATCTTTACCTCTGAAAAGAACAGAGCCAGATGTAGGAGCATGCATATTCATAATAGTCTTCACCAAAGTAGACTTACCGCAACCAGACTCGCCTACGATAGCTAAGGTTTCTCCTCGTTCTACATCGATGGAGATTCCATTACAAGCACGCAAAGTAGAACCGTCTGCGAGAGGGAATTCTTTCACAATATCTTGAATTTGCATAATAATATCAGACATAGCGTTTCCCTCCGATTTCTGGCACTGCATTGAGTAATTGTTTCGTATACTCCGCTTGTGGATTACGAATCACTTCCTCAGCTGTTCCATATTCCACCACAGCCCCTTGCTTCATAACCACAATTTTATCAGACATATGAGCCGCCACACCGATATTATGAGTTACGATAATCATCGATGTTTTATTCTCACGATTGATACGCAATAATTCTTCTACAATTTGTGCTTGCGTCGTTACATCTAGGGCCGATGTCGGTTCATCACCTAGCAATAGTTTAGGAGAGAATGTAATAGCCATGGCAATCCCTACCCGTTGACGCATACCGCCACTGAGTTCAAAGGGATAAGACTTCATGATTGCTTCAGGATGTGGCAAATTGGTGAGCGCCAACATTTCGATAGCTTTTGCCTCTGCCTCTTGTTTAGACATAGTGCTATGTAATTGAATGAACTCTATAAATTGCTTCCCGATTGTTTGGATAGGATTCATCATATTGCCGCTATCTTGGAAGATCATAGCAATGTGATTGCCTCGCAAATCCAACCAATCCTTTGTGGAAAACCCTAATAAGTCTTGTCCATCAAAGGTAATACTCCCTTCAGAAACACGACCTGTATTTGGCAATACACCTAACAGTGCACGGATGACCGTAGTCTTACCACTGCCGGACTCCCCTACAATGGAAACAATCTCCCCTTCTGCTAGATCTAGGTTAACCCCTGCAATCGTAGGATTCGGGTTATTTCCATAGGTAACTGCTAAATTTTTAATACTAAGTAACATATATATCCCTTCTGTATATTTCTTAACAATACTACTGAAAGCGACTGCTACATACAACAAGGGGAGGCAAGCCTGCCTCCCGATTGTTGCGGACATCTGCAAAGGATTATTTTGCTGGTTTAATATCTTTAGTCAACCAGTAGTAGTCTGTTGGATACATCACTACATTTGTTAACCATTTGTTATTAACAAGATTTGTTTTAGGGTAACCTAAGAACAATGCTGCACCATCATTCAATAAGATTTGTTGTGCTTCGATAATTAAGCTTTGACGTTTAGATTTGTCGAATTCAACCGCTAATTGATCCATGACCGCATCGAATTTAGGATTGCTGTAACCAGAACCATTTTGAGGGTTTTCACCATTTAAGTTAGTTTTCCAGTACCATTTCAAGAAGATTTCTGGGTCACCAGTGTTCGCTGTTACGATGTTGGCGATCAATAAGTCATAGTCGCCATCGATACCTATTTTATCCATTAAGTTATAGTCAACAGATTCGATGTTTACTTTAATACCGATTTTTTTCATGTCAGATTGAACAGCTTCTGCATAGATTGGAAGTTCTTGACGGCTGTTGTATACTACGAATCGTACTTCTAAGTTTTTACCGTCTTTATCTACGAAACCGTCTCCATCAGTATCTTTCCAGCCAGCTTCTGCCAATAATTGTTTGGAACGATCAGGATTGTATGCATTAGGGTCTTTCAAATCATCGAAACCATAATCCAAGCTTGGTGGAATTGGCGCTTTACCAGGAATGAACGTACCTTTTAACAATACTTCGTTGTAGGATTTACGGTCAGTACCGCTGATGAAGGCAGCACGAACTTTTTCGTCCCCTAATACACCTTTTTGGTTAATACGAGCTAATACAGTACGCAAAGAAGCGATTTCATCTACTTTGAATTTGCTGTCATTACGCAGTGTTTCAAGGTCACCAGCGCCGATATTAACTGCTAAGTCTACGTCACCATTTTGTAATGCCAACGCACGAGTTGTAGGATCATCGATAGATGGAATTTCTACTGTTTTGAAAGGAACTTCCCCATCCCAGTAATTTTCGTTAGCTTCTACTACTGCTTTTTCTTTCGTGAAAGATTTCACTTTGTACGGGCCAGTACCGATAGGACCTTCTTTTGCGAAGTCACGGCCAGCTTTTTCAGCAGACACATCTACAATGATGAATAATGGGTCAGCCAAGAAACCAGGTACATTTGGATACGGTTTATCAGTAGTGATGATCAAATTTTGACCTTCTGCTTTGATATCTGTGTATTTGAAGAATGTAGCGGCACGTTTATTTTTCTCGAAAGCACGCTCAATGGATTCTTTTACCGCTTCAGCAGTTACTTTATTACCATTAGAGAATTTCGCTTTATCGCTAATTTTGAAAGTCCAAGTCAATTTATCTGCAGATACAGACCAGCTTTCCGCCAACCAAGGTTGTGTGTTCATTTTTTCGTCGAATTTAGCTAATGTTTCGCCAATACCGTAACGCATAACTACCCAACCGAAGTAATTTTGTGTTGGCTCCAATGTATCTGCGAAGTTTGTAACACCAAATTTTACTACACTTTTATCAGCTGGTGCTGCATTGTCGCTACCGCAACCTGCAATCACACCAAGAGCCGCTACTGCCATAACGCCAAATGTAGCATTACGAAGCCATTTTTTCCAACTTTGTTTCATGTTAAGTTCCTTTCTACAAAACTTACAACTAACACATTAATGTGAATCTGTACTACGTGGGTCTAAGATATCCCGTAGCGAATCGCCCCATAAATTGAAGATGGTAACCACAATGAAAATGGCCATCCCTGGATATAACATCAATTCTGGTGACGATAAAATATATTGACGGTTCTCATTGAGCATTAAGCCCCATTCTGGCGTCGGAGGCTGTGCCCCAAATCCCAAGAATGAAAGTCCCGCAATTTCCATCATCATAGACCCGATATCCATTGCCCCTGTAATGATAATCAAAGGCAATACATTCGGTAAAATGTGGCGCCATAAAATGGTCAATTGTTTCGTACCATTCACTCTAGCTGCCGCAATAAAGTCATTATGACGAAGTTTGATTACCGCAGATCGAATCAATCGTGCGTATTTCGCCCAGCTCACCACAACAAGAGCTAAGATCGCATTGATGGCACTACCACCCAAGATCCCGGCAATGGCAATGGCCAATACCACCCCTGGGAAGGATAGCATAATGTCCGTAAAGCGCATCAATACGAGTTCTACTTTACCTCCAAAGAAACCGGAGAAAATCCCTATCACTGTACCAACAGTGGCCGTTAAGATAACAAGGATGATAGTCATGGACAAGGAAGTTTGTGTACCGTAAATGATACGGGAGAACGTGTCACGCCCCAATTTATCAGTGCCCATCAGATGATCTGCAGAGGGCTTTAAGAAAGCTTTTGACATATCTGCATGAAAGGCATCATGTGGTGTGATATAGGGAGCAAATATAGCAATTCCTACTACAATAGCCACTAAGAGGGAGTAGAAAGAAAAGCGCTTGTGTTGCAAAATAAATTCTTTCATCTTATCCCCTCGCTTTCAATCGTGGATCCAAAATAGAGTAGGACAGGTCTACCAAGAAATTGATGGCTGTATAGATAAGGGCCACCCACAATACAAAGCCCTCAATGAGTGGATAATCGCGCATGGCAATGGCATAGACCGCCATTTTCCCCATCCCTGGCCAAGAGAATACGATTTCAATCACCGCAGCCCCTGCCAAGAGCCAACCAATACCTATACCCATAACCGTAATCAATGGTAATAAAGCATTTGGTAAGACATGTTTCCATAAAATTTGAGATTCACTCATGCCACGGGCACGAGCCCCCATCACATAGTCTTGATGCAACTCCTCAATAATCACAGTCCGTACTTGACGTGTGAATTTAGCTGCCATTACAAAAGATAATGTAATCGCTGGCAAAATTAAAGCTTTAAAGCTAATCGCAGACGTAGCAATCGGTACCCAATGTAATTTCAATCCGAAGATGTACAGTAAAAGCATACCTAACCAGAAGCTTGGCATTGACACATTCACAAAAGAAAAGAATCGAATGATAAAGTCTGGCAGTTTATTCGCTTTTACCGCCGAATAAATCCCCATGGGTATAGAAATAAGAACATTTAGCGTAAAGGCAGACACTGCTAATAAGGCTGTTCCGCCCAAGCCTTCTAATAATTTGTCGGTCACTGGTTTTTTCCCTGAATAGGAGGTTCCTAAATCACCTTGTACGGCACCTGCTACCCAGCGCACATACTGTTCCATGAATGGACGATCTAAGCCCATTTCTTTTCGTGTAGCATCAATCATTTCCTGTGACACAATGGTGTCCCCTGCTTCCAATACCATCAAAGCTGGATCCCCAGGAGCAATGTAGGTCAAGCAAAATGTCAAAAATGTAACCCCAATTAATGTGACTAGCAATTGTGACACCTTACTTAATATGGTTTTCAATCATCCACATCCTTTCCTTAATGTTAGTGAGCATACATTGATGTAATTAATACATACCAAAAAAAGAAAAACCACCCTTTGGGTGGATCTACATTAAGTTAGCAAGGGCTATAGTTTAGACAATCTTGCTCCATCTTGCCCATAACCCTATACAACTTTTAGCAATATCTTCCCCAAAATATTCTTCCCTTATTTAAGGCATTCATAGTCAATATCTACGCCCAACTATATTATAGATATTACATAAATATGTTAATTTCTTTTATCAAAATTGTCAAATGACTAATGTGAATATTGCAAGACATGGAATACATGCTTGTTTGAAAGTGTACATTTATAGGCATTTATCTGTGATTTATATCATTTTCAATCATTATTTTTACACAAATTGAAAAATATCTATATAGCAATTTTATTCACTTTGTATAATATTCATGATTTTCAAAGGTAGATATAAAAAACTTTCATAGTTAACCTGAATAACGACACAAAAAACACCTAAAAGGTTAGCCCCTTAGGTGTGTTATATTGTATTATGCAATTAAAAGAAATCGTTTTTCCAAAGCCAATAGCCTGCCAGCGCTGCAAAGCTTATGCCAATACCAATCACATACTCAAAGCCATATTCCATATCAGCAAATGGCACCGGTACATTGATACCCCATAAGCTAAAGATTGCCGTTGGTACCGCTAGCATAATTGTCATAGCTGCCAATAATTTCATAACTAAGTTTAAATTGTTAGAAATAATTGATGTAAAGGCATTCATCATATTCATCAAAATATTAGAATACATTTCAACCATTTCCACAGCCTGCTTGTTCTCAATGATTACATCTTCTAATAGATCTTCATCTTCTTCATAGATTTTCAACAAATAACGCACATCATCATGACGACGAATGCGCAAAATCCGTTCCATTACCGTTCCATTACCACGCAGTGCAGAGGTAAAATAGGTCATGGATTTTTGTAATTCCAACAATTGAAACAAATCTTTATTCCGTGTCGTATGTCGCAATGTTTTTTCAATGTCATCCGTACGGCGGTCGATTTGTTGTAAGTATCGCAAATATAGTACCGCTGTGCGATACATGATTTGGAACAGAAATCTTGTCTTTTTAAAAGTATAGAAGGTTGGCATTTGATTGCTCAAGAACGGATAGAGCACTTCTGCTTCTTCTAAACAGATGGTAATAAAGAAATCTTCTGTCACAAATACACCCAAAGGTACTGCATCATATACATCAGAACCACGCAGTACTGGAATGTTAATAACGACGAAAATGTATTCATCTTCAATTTCTACGTGAGACCGTTCTTCCGTATCCAAAGCTGCTTTCAGTACGTCCGTTGGAATCTGTGTCATCATATTGACGATAGCCAACTCATCGGGGTCTGGGTTCACCAAATTTATCCATGAACCTTTTGTAGCATCTTGTACAGTGGAATCTGTAAATAATTCCCCCTCTACGTGTTTGTGTACCGTTAACATGTGACACCTCCTTAACGTCTTAATAACCCTACCCTTTATCTTAATCAATCGAGGCCGATTCGTCAATTTTTTTATGATTTCTCGTGAAAGTTTCTAACAATCTTTTACTGTTTCCACTCAATCAATGTATAGGAGTAAATACGATACCCATGTACAACAAAAAGGACCTGGCCTAATACCAAGTCCTTTTTGCTGTATAGTTGTTATGTAGTGATATACGCCTTGTATAACTACAAGGAGGGAAGATATCACAATACCTCCTGCTACATAGTTGGGCGTACATGCTAGCAGGAGGGGTTATGTTATTTGCTGTAGAAAATACGGATAGAGTTCAAGATACAAAGAATGGATACCCCTGTATCTGCAAAGATAGCTACCCACATATTAGCAAAACCAAATACACCTGCTACCATAACGATGATTTTTACAGCAATAGCGAAGAAAATATTTTGCCATGCAATAGATAAAGTACGATCCGCAATACTTAAGGAGCGCCATACAGAATCTAGGTTAGAGTTCATGTACACTACGTCTGCTGCTTCGATGGCAGAATCTGCACCACTACCCATAGCACCGCCTACGTCAGCACCTGTCAATACAGGCGCATCGTTGATGCCATCACCTACGAACATAACAGAACCACGATCATTACGTAGAGACTGTACCACTTCTAATTTATCTTGTGGTAATAACTCAGCACGTACTCCTTGGATACCTACTTGTTGAGCAATATACTTTGCACTAGCTGCCACATCACCTGTAAGCATCACTGTTTGATATCCTTTGCCGTTCATGCGACGAATGGCTTCCTTAGAATCAGCTTTTAAAGAGTCAGCGATGATGATACGGCCTACGTATTGACCATCAACAGCTACGAATACTTCACTACCATACACATAATCAATCAATGGCGTTGCAATATTTTCTTTCGCCAACAAACGACCATTCCCGACTAATACAGCATGACCTTCTACGTTGCCTACCATGCCGTGACCAGAGATTTCTTTTACATCCTTGGCCGCATTAAACTCTACCCCTCTACGTTGTACTTCTTCTACGATAGACATCGCAATTGGGTGTGTAGATACGGCTTCTAAGGCTGCTGCATATTGCAACACTTCGTTTTCTGTATAGCCACTAGCTACTTCTACTGTTTGTACGTTGAAAGTACCTGTTGTGATAGTACCAGTTTTATCAAATGCAATCGCTTTCACACGGCTCATAGCCTCGATTGCTTTACCACCTTTAAATAAGATACCTTGTCGAGAACCAGCACCAATACCAGAGAAGAATGCCAATGGCACAGATAATACTAAAGCGCATGGGCAAGATACTACTAAGAATGTTAAAGCTGTATAAATCCAATATTGCCATTCTCCTGTGAATAAAGGTGGTACCACGGCAACGATAATTGCCAATGCCACTACGATTGGCGTATATACACGAGAAAAACGAGTAATAAAACGATCAATCTTTGGTTTCGATGCTGCTGCATTTTCCACAGCATCTAGAATACGCATAACCATGGAATCTTTTAATTCATGCGTTACTTCTAAGACAATGCGACCATCTACATTGATGCAACCAGACATCACTTCAGTGCCTACCGTAGCACTCACAGGAACTGGTTCACCAGTTACCGCTGCTGTGTCGATACGTGTAGTCCCTTCTACAACACGACCATCCAATGGAATACGATCACCAGGACGAATTTCGATATGAGATCCGACTTGTACATCTTCTGGGTTCACCACCTGCACGCTGCCATCACAAGCGATTAAACGCACTTCTTCTGGGCGAAGATCCACTGCATCCATTACGGCATTACGACTGCGTTCTGTAGCACGTTCCTCAAAATAAATGCCCACTTGGAAGAACAACATAACCCCAACTGCCTCTGCATATTCACCAATGATTAACGCACCAATAGTAGCAATGGACATCAAGAAATTTTCATCGAACAGTTTACCTTTCATACCATTCTTAATTGCTGCCCATACAATGCGCCATCCTAGTATAACAAAAGTCACCACCATCAATGGAATCATATATTGCTCAGACACCCAATTGGTAAACTCTGCTACTACCATCACGATAGCGCCTATAATAATCCCCACTAAACTAGAATTATGCTCATGGTCATCCTCTGCTTGTTGTGCTTTTTTAGATGCACGCACAAATGGTACCACTACTACACCATCTTCCGTAGCATCACATACCGCTTGGATTTGTTCTTGCAAAGCATCCATATCTTCTACAGTAGATGTAATACGTAATTGCTGCGTACCAAGTGTAAATGTTGCTGCTGACACAGATTCTAGTTGATTTAATTTTGCTTCAATCACGCTAGCACAATTGGCACAATTCAAATTTTGTAGTTTAAAAATGCGTTCCATCGTATCTCCTTTATGAATTATAATATGTAACCTTACTACTTGTTTTAAAGTTTGTTTTAACACTGTTTTAACACTTGAGTGTTTGTTCATATTTTTATTATATCTATAAATTTCTATTTTGTCAACATATGATTGTATATTCATTTATATTTTTTTATCCTATTTTCATATTATCTCTATAATAAAAAGGCACCCTATTACTTAGAGTGCTAAAAATCGCTGTATCCGGATTCAAACCGCATCTTTATAACAATATGTTATCTTCGTGGTATTCCACAATGTATTCTTACAGACAATATAAAAAGTGTAATGCTGACAGCAAGAAGTCATGGTACCCAGGGTCAACCGCAACCTAAAGCTGAACAGTTTAGTAAGAATATGGGGTTTCGCTTCCAACCATGCATGTCTGACCGACCATAAACTAAAGGAACGGTAGAGTACCAAATGAAAATACTAGATGAATTACATGCCTACCAAGGGCAACTTAGCTTTGATGAGCTCAACGAAAATGTAGACAAAATTACATTATGTAGTAACCTTTCTATTTCAGGGTTATAGGACAAAATGAGTTGGTAGACTATGTCCCTACACGACAAAGAGGACTTAGCCTAATGGCCAAGTCCTCTTCGCTGTATAGTTGTTATGTAGTGACATATATCTTGTATAACTACAAGTAGGGAAGATATCACAATGCCTCCTGCTACATAGTTGGGCATACATGCTAGCAGGAGGACTTATATTATTTACTGTAGAAAATACGGACAGAGTTAAAGATACAAAGAATGGATACCCCTGTATCTGCAAAAACTGCCACCCACATATTTGCAAAGCCAAATACACCAGCCACCATAACGATAATTTTTACAGCAATGGCGAAGAAAATATTTTGCCATGCAATGGACAAGGTACGTTCTGCAATACTTAAGGAACGCCATACGGAATCTAGGTTGGAATTCATATATACCACGTCTGCTGCTTCGATGGCAGAGTCTGCACCGCTACCCATGGCACCGCCTACATCAGCACCTGTCAACACAGGAGCGTCATTGATACCATCACCTACGAACATGACAGAACCATGCTCGTTGCGAAGAGATTGCACCACTTCTAATTTATCTTGTGGTAATAACTCAGCACGCACACCTTGAATACCTACTTCTTGGGCAATATGGTTCGCACTGGATGCTACATCACCTGTGAGCATCACTGTATGATATCCTTTTCCATTCATACGACGGATGGCCTCTTTAGAATCCTCTTTCACAGCATCGGCAATGACGATACGACCTACATATTGACCATCAATAGCTACGAATACTTCACTACCATATACATGTTCAATGGTTGGTACCGTTACATGTTCTGTTTCTAATAAACGACCATTACCAACCAATACGGTATGGCCTTCTACAGTACCTACCATACCATGACCAGAGATTTCTTTTACATCCTTAGCCGTATTAAACTCTACTCCTCTACGCTGTACTTCTTCTACAATGGACATAGCAATCGGATGTGTAGAACCAGCTTCTAGAGCCGCTGCATATTGCAACACTTCATTATCTGTATAAGTACCAGCTACTTCTACTGTTTGTACGTTAAAAGTGCCTGTTGTGATAGTACCAGTTTTGTCGAAAGCAATTGCTTTCACTCGGCTCATAGCCTCGATCGCTTTACCACCTTTGAACAAGATACCTTGTTTAGAACCAGCACCGATACCAGAGAAGAATGCCAAAGGCACAGACAATACAAGAGCACATGGGCAAGATACTACTAAAAATGTTAAAGCTGTATAAATCCAATATTGCCATTCTCCTGTGAATAGAGGAGGTACTACGGCAACGATAATCGCCAATGCCACTACGATTGGCGTATATACGCGAGAGAAACGAGTAATAAAACGATCAATCTTTGGTTTCGATGCCGCTGCATGTTCCACAGCATCAAGAATACGCATAACCATGGAATCTTTTAATTCATGCGTTACTTCTAAGACAATGCGTCCATCCACATTGATGCAACCAGACATCACTTCTGTACCTACGGTAGCGCTCACTGGAACTGGTTCACCAGTTACCGCTGCTGTATCGATACGCGTAGTACCTTCTACTATACGGCCATCCAATGGAATACGATCACCAGGACGAATTTCGATATGAGACCCTACTTGTACATCTTCTGGATTCACCACCTGCACGCTACCATCACAAACGATTAAACGTACTTCTTCTGGACGAAGATCCACTGCATCCATGACCGCATTACGACTGCGTTCTGTAGCACGTTCCTCAAAATAAATCCCTACTTGGAAGAACAACATAACCCAAACAGCCTCTACATATTCACCGATGATTAACGCACCAATAGTAGCAACAGACATCAAGAAGTTTTCATCGAATAATTTACCTTTCATGAAATTTTTAATTGCTGCCCATACAATGCGCCATCCTAGTATAGCAAAAGTTACCACCAACAATGGAATCATATATTGCTCAGGCACCCAGTTAGTAAACTCTGCTACCACTATCACGATAGCGCCTATAATAATCCCCAATAAACTAGAATTATGCTCATGGTCATCCTCTACTTGTTGTGCTTTTTTAGGTGCACGCACAAATGGTACCACTACTACGCCATCTTCCGTAGCATCGCACACCGCTTGGATTTGATCTCGTAACATATCTGTATCTTCTATACTAGATGTAATACGTAATTGCTGCGTACCAAGTGTAAATGTTGCTGCTGACACAGATTCTAGTTGATTTAATTTTGCTTCAATCACGCTAGCACAATTGGCACAATTCAAATTTTGTAGTTTAAAAATGCGTTCCATCGTATCTCCTTATGAAATTATAATATGTAACCTTACTACTTACTTTACTGTTTGTTTTAACACTGCTTTAACACTTAAGTGTTTGTTTATATGTTATCGTCGTGCCAGTAAACCAACAGCGATTTTTTATTTGTTCCATTATCCCATAGATTTAATAGATTTTCAACTAAAGCGTTTGTATAGGCAAAGATAATTTTGGGTAATTATTAGGTAAATTTCATTTTTAGTTCTAATATCTAGTTAAACCCAAATATCTCTTAATATGCTCTACGATTGTTATAGATGTTGTCCTATTTCTCCTTGACTTTGCCCCTCTGATAAGATGTAATATAAGTAAGAGAAAGAGCAGTACATGACACTAAGGAGGCCTACCATGATTCCTATCGATTCTGCTTTACATGGAGATGTAATCATCTACCAATCAGGACAAGAAAATATTTCAACTAACGTTTTATTTAAAGACGAAACATTTTGGATGACACAAAAAGATATGGCGACGTTGTTTTGCGTCCAAGTGCCAGCCATTAACAAACATTTAAAAAATATTTTCGCTGAACAAGAACTATCTGAAGATTCAGTTATTTCCAAAATGGAAATAACTGCCAGAGATGGTAAAATCTATAGCACTAACTTCTACAACCTAGACGCCATCATCGCTGTTGGCTACCGTGTAAACTCAAAAGAAGCTACACAATTCCGTATTTGGGCTACCAAGGTATTGCGTGAATATATTGTGAAAGGTTTTGCCCTTAATGACGATATGTTAAAGAACGGAACTCCCTTTGGTCAAAACTATTTCAAAGAGCTTTTACGTAGAGTTCAATCCATTCGAGCCAGCGAACGTCAAATCTATCAACAAATTACAGATATATTCGCAGAATGCTCCATTGATTACGATGTACAGGATCCTTTTACCCGTCAATTTTACGCTATGGTGCAAAACAAATTCCATTATGCTATCACAGGCAAAACTGCAGCTCAAATTATTTATAATGCCGTTGATAGAGATAAGCCACACATGGGATTACAAACTTGGAAAAGCTCCCCTCATGGGCGTATTCATAAATCCGATGTAACCATCGCAAAAAATTATTTAACCGCCGACGAAATACGTAAACTAGAACGAACTGTATCCTCCTTTTTTGACTATATCGAAGGCATCATCGAACGGAAACATACTTTCACCATGAAAGCCTTTGCTGAAAGCGTAGATAAATTCCTATCTTTCAACGAATACGAAGTGCTCACTAATAAAGGGCATATTTCAAAACTACAAGCTGATAAGAAAGCAGTTACTGAGTATAAAGAATTTAATCGTACGCAAAAAGTATTCTCTGATTTTGACAGAATCATACACAAGCAAAACAAGTAATAGAGCAAATCAAAAATGAGAAAACCCCGTAAACACGTATGTTTACGGGGTTTGTTATTTGCTTGAATTATTCAGCTGTGATTGTTGCTACTGGGCAAACGGATTCGCAAGAACCGCAATCGATACAAGTATCATTGATTTCGTATTTAACTTCGCCTTCAGCAATTGCTCCTACTGGACAAACAGAAGCACAAGAACCACATTTAATGCATGCATCACCAATAACGCGCATGAGACACCTCCATAAAAAAATAGAATTCGCTAACTTTATGATTATCATTTAACTAAGGTACTTACCTTTTTTACATTCTCATTATTGCACGTTTTTTTAGTCTTGTCAAATACTTGTCTATACTTTTTGTATCCAATTTTTACAATTGATGTTGCATTTTTTGTATCACTGAACCTATATATTATGCTATTTGATAGAATTTATCATTTGTATTCAACTATATATACCAAAAATAACTATAGGTGCCTATATTCTCAATTATTACTTCTCAATATAGTTTTTGATAATAATTATATTATCAATTAGATATCTATGAACACAAACTAGTTTCCATCCAGTTAGTGCAACTGATTCGATTCATATCCCATGACTCGTCGCTTAATCTTGTACAGCCGTACCCGCTGGTAATCGATTTCATCATGACACACCAAAGTTGCCACATCAACCTGCAAAGTCTTGGCGATCAAATACAACACCTGCACAGATGTCCCTAAGGAACCTTTAGCACCTTCAATTTTTGCTAAATAACTTGGACTAATACCACATCGTTTAGATAACTCTTTTTGTGAAAGTCCCTGACAACGTCTAACCCAAGCAATTTTTCTGCCTAAACAAATACAAAACTCTTCATACTCTGGCATAGATTCCATTGATTGTAAATGCGTCCCCATCTCTATACACCTCATTTCAAAAGTATATAACCGAACTGCTCTACTCACATTATATATAGGTAAAATTCATAAATCAAGAGCATATCTGATACGATGGTTTTCTAAAACGCTGTTCTACAGTGATGAGAGGGATGCTCCTCAACTTTCATCAGTCCCTGTATACACAAAATTATCTAATAAGTGCAACAAAGTCTGCAGATCATATCTATGAATATCATCATATTCTACCTCCATCAAAAATAACACCAACTTTTTACTTTCTCTCTAGCCCTATCTGTCCAGACCGGAGAATCCTAGCCTCAGTTATAATGTTATCATCCCAAGTGGATTGAGAGGTAATCCCCTCATCAGTAATTCGTATTTCTTTCTGTATACGCTTCGATGGCTTGCCTTGTACTAATTCTTCATGGTATAGGCCTTCAAGGGTAGTTACATCTGAAGCTGATATAGAATTCCCTGAAACAAGTTCTTTGGGAAGTTGATCATGCAGGCTAGATGGATCTTTACTTAATCGATGAGAAGATGTTATTTCTTTACTTTCACCATTTTCCATATACACAAAATCATCTAATAAGTGCAACAAGGTCTGCAAATCATATCTATGAATATCATCATATTCAACCTCCATCAAAAATAACACCAACTTTTTACTTTCTCTCTAGCCCTATCTGTCCAGACCGGAGAATCCTAGCCTCAGTTATAATGTTATCATCCCAAGTGGATTGAGAGGTAATCCCCTCATCAGTAATTCGTATTTCTTTCTGTATACGCTTCGATGGCTTGCCTTGTACTAATTCTTCATGGTATAGGCCTTCAAGGGTAGTTACATCTGAAGCTGATATAGAATTCCCTGAAACAAGTTCTTTGGGAAGTTGATCATGCAGGCTAGATGGATCTTTACTTAATCGATGAGAAGATGTTATTTCTTTACTTTCACCATTTTCCATATACACAAAATCATCTAATAAGTGCAACAAGGTCTGCAAATCATATCTATGAATATCATCATATTCTACCTCCATCAAGTATCGATGTGTAGGATCCTCTTTCATAATCATATCGATGGTGAACCTTACATAGGGTCCATCCTGTGTAGGCTGTTCAAATCGATCCCAGCGAACCGCTGTCATATCTTCTCGAGATAGAAGACCTCCTTCAGATACTGTGTGCTTTTTAAAGGTATGTGGATTGTTTCGGCGCCAAATCTCCATGTACTCCACATCTGTCATACCTTGGATAGGTTGGTCATACCAGGTAGTATTCCACTGTTCTTGAGATACTCCTTTCGGCGGTACATTATCTCTACGTGTGACCATCATATTCACATCTTTGTCTAGTTGCAACAGAACCCCTACTACATGCCCACTGTCTGTAGGTACAACCTTATCAATCCAAGTAAGACTTTGTACATCCCAAGGAATGGCAAAACGAAAATGCCCTTTCCGACTACTAATATACGTATGGTTCGGTATATTTTCTGTTTCCTCACCTTTTGCAAGTAGACTACTGTCTGTATAGTGATCCCCTACAGGAACGGGCATACCTGCTGGCATATCTACTGGCATTCCTTGCTGTTCTATGAATGTAACCTTAGGTTTTGCCTCTATATCTTCTGCCATACCTACAACACCTGTGAAAGTGGCCATCGCCATCCCACATATTACAGCTTTCCACCATATGTTTCCAACTAGTTTGCTTTTCATTCGTTGATTTCCTTTCTTATCTGCACCTCTATACATCCTATGTCAAGTTTTATACTCATCTAACGTTGACCTCATCTCAATATCTATATAGACCCCAATAGTTTTTGTCGTGTTATTGTATATGTACCAACTACATACCTAGTATACCATAGATAAAAAGAGAACCCACTATTGTGAGTTCTCTTATATACTACTATACAGTTGCTATATCTTATAGTTTATCCAAGGCTTGTGCTAAGTCAGCAATGATATCCTCAACATTTTCAATACCGATAGATACACGTAATTGTTCTGGTTTTACACCTGCTGTCAATTGTTCCTCAGGGCTCAATTGGGCATGTGTTGTACTTGCTGGGTGGATAACCAAGGATTTAGCATCCGCCACATTGGCAAGGTTAGAGAAGATTTCAAGAGCATCAACGAATTTGATACCTTCCTCTTTGCCACCTTTCACACCAAATGTAAACACTGCGCCAACACCATTTGGGAAGTATTTGTCAGCCAACGCTTTATATGGGCTGTTTGGCAATTCAGGATAATTTACATAAGCAATTTTTGGATGGTTTACCAAGAAATCTACTACTTTACGAGTGTTTTCTACATGGCGTTCTACACGCAAGGACAATGTTTCAATGCCTTGAATAATCAACCATGCTGCTAGTGGAGTAATGGCTGCCCCAGTGTCACGCAATAATTGAGCACGTACTTTCACAGTGAAAGGAATTGGAAGATCGCCGTATACTAAACCATTGTAATGTACGTCGCCTTCTACGAATCCAGGATAACGGCCGCTTGCTTTGTAGTCGAACTTGCCACTTTCCACAATCACACCAGCGATAGTTGTACCATGTCCTCCTAGGTATTTAGTAGCGGAGTGAACTACTACGTCTGCACCGTATTCAAATGGACGGAATAAGTATGGAGTACCGAATGTATTATCCACGATCACGATGATACCATGAGCGTGAGCGATCTCAGCAATAGCTTCTAAATCTACCAAGTTAGCTCCTGGGTTACCAACAGATTCTACATATACAGCTTTTGTGTTATCATCGATAGCTGCTTTGAACTCTTCTAAATTATCTGGGTTCACAAATTTTGTAGTGATACCGAAACGTGGCAATGTAGCGCTGAATAAGTTATACGTACCACCGTATAATGTGGATGCCGCCACAATATTGTCCCCAGCAGATGCTACGTTTTGGATAGCATAGGCAATCGCTGCAGAACCAGAGGCTACGGCGATGGCACCAGCACCACCTTCTAAAGCGGCTACACGGCCTTCCAATACGTCTTGTGTAGGGTTACCTAAACGAGTGTAGATAGGACCTGCATCCGTTAAGGCAAAACGTCCTGCTGCTTGTTCTGCATCTTTAAATACATACGATGTTGTTTGATAAATTGGCACCGCACGGGAACCTGTTGCATCTACTGTATGACCTGCATGTAATTGTAATGTTTCAAATTTGTAATTGCTCATGTTAAACTCCTCATCATTCTTAAATCTTTACTATCTATTGACTAGGATTAAATGACCCAGTCTTGTATATATGCTTCTTCAATCGGTCTCGATTGCAATTCACTGACCTCATATGGTGTTTCTTGGTACACATAATAGTTTAACCAGTTTGAATAGAGTATGGTCGATGCAGATCGCCATCGAATGATGGGCTCTTTCGTCGGATCATCATCAGGGAAATAATTTTCTGGAATTTCAATCTCTAATCCTAACTTTCTATCCCTATCATACTCTTGGTATAAAGTATCTCGATCATATTCTGGATGTCCAAAGATAAACACATGTTTATTATCATAGGACCGGGCGATACCAACACCTGTCTTATCCGCGCGGGCTAGTACTTCTAACTGAGGGTGAGCGTTGATTTCGCTTTCACTCACCGTCGTATGCCGTGAATGAGGCATATAGAAGAGTTCATCTAGGCCACGCATAAGCATGGGCTTACTGTTCTGCACTTCTTGTTCATATACGCCGAACAACTTGGTAGGTAAATCTTCCTTATGGATACCGAAGTGCTTATAAATCCCAGCTTGGGCTCCCCAACAAATATAGAGAGTAGAACACACATGGGTTTTGCTCCATTCCATAATTTCTGAAAGCTCATCCCAATAATTCACTTCCTCAAAAGGCATTTGCTCTACCGGAGCACCTGTTATAATCAAACCATCAAAGTATTGATCTTTGATTTCCTCGAAAGTTCTATAAAAGGTTTCCAAATATTCTTGACTTGTATGACTCGCTGTATAGGACGCCGTGTACAGAAAGGTAACCTTTGTTTGTAACGGTGTATTACTCAAAGCGCGAAGCAGTTGAATTTCTGTAGTCTCTTTCCGTGGCATCAAGTTCACAACCACAATGTGGAGTGGTCGAATATCTTGTGACTCTGCCCGTTCCGAATCCATGACGAATATATTCTCTTCTGAAAGTTTCCCTATGGCTGGTAATCCTTTCACTACTCGTATAGGCATTCAATCCACCTCTCTTTCCAGTAAAACCTATCGATTAACGATGAATTAAGTATACTAGGATGTCCATCATATGTCAACAATATACGTACATTTATCCTTATACAGGATACATATTATTATATATAGCAAAAAACTATAAGGAAAGTTATAAACATATATTTTCCCAATATTGCTTATATGTCATACATACCCTTGAAATCTATTCTATTATATCAATATGTTACTTTTACACACTTTCAGAAAAAATAACTTGCTATTGAGTGGATTTTGATATATAATTTCATCAACATATATAGATGTCATTTTTCATTACATGTAATAGCAATTTACAGTAAATGAGCTATATATCAACAGGCCTGTGATACTATAGAAACTATGATGTAAGTACGCCCCTTATACATCATCCATGACAATCATGTTAGGTAATATTATATATAAGGAGGTAAACTATGAGTCAGTCTTATATTAAACACTCATTACTGATGACAGCCACTGACATCCAAGATGATTCCTACACTGATGAAGAACTTGTGGCCTTCATCCAAGCTGGATATCATCATATGACTGTTATCTTATGTCAAAGGTACGTACCTCTCATTACAAAATACGCGCATGTGCGCCAACTCCGTTCTATAGACAGTGATTTAGAGTCTGCCTTATGGGAATGTTTCTTGCAGGCTATTAAGACCTATGATATAACTAGCAACATCCCCTTTGCTGGCTTTGTAAAATCTCGCATACGCTTCACCCAGTGGAATCTATATCGAAAGAGTCTGCGACAATGGACTCATGAAACGGTGTTAGCCCCACAAGAAGATGAAACAGATCCCTTAGTATCTATCCCATCTAGCCATGATACTGCGGAGGAAGCCATTCATCATTTAGAACTATTAGCATTACACACAGCTCTATCAGAAATGGAGCCGGTGCATGCAAACCTATTACGGCAAGTCTTGCTAAAAGGCAAATCCATCAGCGAAATTGCTAATACCTATGGCATGAGTCGACAGGCTATGCATAAGAAATACAAACGAGCGCTCGCCTTGCTAAAAGAGGCTTTAGAAACAGTTCAATAACATAACATTGAAAAGAAGTAAAACCTGAATCTCTTAAAGAGATTCAGGTTTTCTTATCATGCAGTACACTAATATATAACAATAGCCATCCTGCTATGTATCAGCAGGATGGCTACGGTAATCCTTGGTACTAAGTCTTATCACTATCATTTACATATACCCTTCTTGGTGTGGTTCTCAGCTGTCTAAAGGTCCTATCCTACCTTATCGTTTTAACCACTTTAATACCCAAAGGGTAATTCTAATAATTTTTAATGCTTTTTCAAGCTTTTCCATATTACGCCTCTAAAGCGATGGCATTATTTCGCACAACCCCTACCAAAGGATAGGCATATAGCTTGCCCAATGCATCGCCTACAGCTTTCACATCCTCATCCGTGGCACTTTCATTGACATAGGCAAAATTAGCCACTTTAAGATTATGTGCACCTTCACCTTTTTTAAATTGTAATTGTAATTTGGTTACCATTGTTGTTGTCATAGTCTAATCCTCCTTATTCTACCACTGTGGACTCTGTAGTCACTAATGCACCATGTTGAAAGTTACTCAATCGTTGATCTTTACGACCACGAAGTACATCTTTCTCCACCATCAGTTGACCTACTGTGTCAATTTCAGTTTTTGTAACACCTTCTTTAGGAAAAGCTACCACAATATTGACTTCTTCTTTAGATGTGTCTGTAAAGACCAAATGTAATTCTTTTTTTACTACTGTACTTGCTGCCATAATTCTCTCCTTTCCTAGTACCAAGTCCTTACACTTAGATACATTCAAAAAAAGAAGACTTGTCAACCAAATACAAAAAAGACTGTATATACGGTATGATATATAACTATCATGTAACTTATTGATAACTACTGGCTCAGCTAATAGTTACACCCTATAAGTTATAACATTTTATTATTATTTTACTTATTCCTATCTTTTTGATATATTATATGTGTCGATGTGATACTCGACAGGAACTATGAACCTCATATGTTCCAGCCTTTCAAACTACTTACATATGTGATAACGGTGACTTCCCATACACACCTACAGTTATCACAAAGAAGCCACCTGCTCGTCCCCATACGAGTCGGGTGGCTTTCACCTTATATACATAATTCTAGAGTATAGTTATCCTACCAGCACATTCATATTAGTTAGCACCTACTATACGTAAAGTAGTAGCACCTATCTAATACGGTTATTACTGGTTAAACATAGATACTAAGATTACAACTAAAAAAGGAGTGATACTATGAATCATACCATCTATTTAGGAGGCGGTTGTTTTTGGGGTGTGGAAAGCTACTTTCAACGCATCCCCGGTATTGTAGATACTGAGGTAGGCTACAGCAATGGCACTCATCCGCATCCTAGTTATGAAGAGGTTTGCCGTGGCAGCGGTCACGTAGAAACTGTCAAGGTTACTTATGACACCTCTGTGATTTCCCTTTCTAAGGTACTACAATATTTTTTGCGCATTATTGATCCTTTTAGTATCAACAAACAAGGTAACGACGTGGGCATTCAATATCGCACTGGTGTGTATTACGAACATTCTGAGGACAAAGCAATCATCGAGTCCACGTTAGAACGTGCTAATAGCCATTACCAAAAGCCTTTTGCCATCGAAGTGTTACCCTTACAGTCATTTTATCCAGCTGAAGAATATCATCAAGACTATTTAGATAAAAACCCTAATGGCTATTGCCATATTAATGTATCCAAGGCTTACGAGCCTTTAATCGATGAAAAGGAATACCAACGCAAAGCAGATGATGTATTACAAAAAGAACTTAGTGAATTAGAATACGCTGTAACACAACATAGTGCTACGGAGCGACCTTTCTCTCATGCCTATACAGACGAATTTCGCCCCGGCATTTATGTAGATATCACCTCTGGAGAGCCTCTTTTTATCTCCGCTCAGAAATTCGACTCTGGTTGTGGTTGGCCTAGTTTTGCACAACCGATCAACAGCGATGTCATTCGTTACTATGAGGACGATAGTTTAGGACATCGTCGCATCGAAGTACGCAGTCGCATTGGAGACGCTCATTTAGGGCATGTCTTTGAAGATGGCCCTCAGTCCATGGGAGGTCTCCGGTATTGTATCAACGGCGCAGCCTTACGCTTTATTCCTTTAGAAAAACTTGAGGAAGAAGGATATGGTAGTTTGCGTAAGTTCGTAGAACGTAGCGAAGCTCTATCCCAAAATTCTTAAGAACATTACCATACAATAGATGGGCATATGTCCAATATCATTTTTACTACTACAGTTCATCGTAACTGACAACACAAAAGACTGTAAACTCAGGGCTATATTTCCATGTGTTTACAGTCTTTTATTGTTATATAGATAATATATGATTATGTATTCTGTCTATAGCGATAGAGCTAGCATCCTTGAACACTATGTTTATACTGCTAAAGTACGTATATCCCTATAGATTATGCATAGGCTATTGTATCCCTATAAAGTCTGTATCTTACAAATGCAGAAAATTAGACATGCCAAGAAATCCACGCAATGGTATCTGTTGTATGGTTTTCTAATTTTCCGTCTACAGCTTTCTCCGATAAAAATTCACGAATTTCTTCTTTAATCATTTCTAAGTCGCCACCTACTTTTCGATGTACACGTAAGCAGAAATAATCGACTGCTTCATCGACGGTTAAGGTTTCTACTTCCTCTACCGTTTTATAAGTAATATTTACATTCTTTCCGATTTCGTTAACTGTACCCAAGCAATCTTGTAACATGGATTCCCATGGGCTTCCACTTACACCATATCGCTCAGAATAGATGGCATCTAAGTATTCATCTTTTCGATCTGCAAACATAATACATAAGCAGTGTTTGCGACTCGCCTGATGTAAAGCACGTAAATTAGCTGTATCCGACATAATAGGGCAGAAAATACTATATACTAAATCAAATTTCTTCTCCCATCCTAAAGCTTGTCTAGCTTCCTCTGACCACGGTCCTAGCCATAAATCTAAAGAAAGTCCTTCCTTTTCACTAATTTGTTTTGCCCCTTCTAGCATTCCTGTAGACAAGTCTACACCGGTTACTTTTACCCCATTACAAGCTAGTCCCATGGCATAATCCCCAGTACCACAGCCTACATCAAGTGCTGTTTCTCCTTCTGCTGGATGAATCCCTAATTCTTGTAATCGTGCTACAAAGTCCACTACTTGCGCTACACGATCCTCACGTTTGTGCATATTGACAAAGAATTTGGATGTTTGATTCCAAGATTGTTGTTCCTCTTGCCAGCCCTCCATGGAAACAGGCATTGTTGTGATTGTACTCATAGAAACCTCCTTATCACTTTATATTTAATAGGATAGATATCGTTTACACTAATATTACTACTATACATTATATACGATATACAGCAAATTATATATGATAAAAATTATCAATTCATATATCTTAATTATACAATACAATACGTGTTTATACTGTGTCTATAGCAACAAAATCTGTACAACTATACAAGAAGTATTAGAATGCAAAAAAGCGACCTTTCGGTCGCTTTTATCGTTAGAATCTAGGATTCGATTATATTATGCTTCGATAGCTGTAACAACACCAGCGCCTACTGTATGGCCACCTTCGCGAATCGCGAAACGTAAACCTTCT
>NZ_RQVG01000005.1:0-132446 GCF_003992195.1 Veillonella sp. 3627
CATGGTCAACGTGACCGATAGTACCAATGTTAACGTGTGGCTTATTACGTTCAAATTTTGCTTTTGCCATTTTGAATTGTCCTCCCGGATAATTAAAACTTTATATATAGTAATCCTGTGGGGCTATACGCCCCACTAGATACACTTTTGATTAGCCATTTTTCTTAGCTTGAATTTCTTCAGCAATTTTCTTAGGCACTTCTTCATAATGATCGAATGTCATGGAGTAGTTACCGCGACCTTGTGTTTTGGAACGAAGGTCAGTAGCATATCCGAACATTTCGCTCAATGGAACATATGCTTTGATATGTTGGGAGCCGTTGCGAGCTTCCATTCCATCCATACGGCCACGACGGGAGTTCAAATCACCGATTACGTCGCCCATGTATTCTTCAGGAACTTCTACTTCAACAGCCATGTATGGTTCAAGTAATGCTGGGTCAGCTTTACGAGCACCCTCTTTGAAGCCCATGGAACCTGCAATTTTGAAGGCCATTTCAGAGGAGTCAACATCATGGTAAGAACCGTCAAATACGATAACTTTGATGTCAACCATTGGATAACCAGCGATAACACCGGATTCCATAGCCTCTTTAACACCGTTCTCAACTGGCCCAATGTATTCACGAGGAATAGAACCACCAACAACTTTATTTTCAAATTCGAAACCAACACCTGGCTCTTGAGGAATGATTTCCAACCAGCAATGGCCGTATTGACCTTTACCACCAGATTGGCGAACGAATTTACCTTCAGATTTAACTGCTTTACGAATTGTTTCGCGGTATGCTACTTGAGGTTTACCTACATTACAGTCAACTTTGAACTCACGGTTCATACGGTCAACGATGATGTCAAGGTGAAGCTCACCCATACCGGAAATGATTGTTTGACCAGTTTCTTCATCAGTACGAACTTTGAAAGTTGGATCTTCTTCAGCCAAACGAGCTAACGCCATACCCATTTTTTCTTGGTCCGCTTTAGTTTTTGGTTCCACAGCAACAGAGATAACTGGTTCTGGGAATTCCATGGATTCAAGAATAACTTGCGCTTTGTCATCGCAAAGTGTATCGCCAGTAGTAGTATCTTTAAGACCTACTGCTGCAGCGATGTCACCAGCGTACACGCGGTCGATTTCTTGACGGCTGTTAGCATGCATTTGCAAGATACGGCCGATACGTTCTTTTTTACCTTTTGTAGAGTTGAACACATAAGAACCAGACTCTAATGTACCGGAGTACACGCGGAAGAACGCTAATTTACCAACATAAGGGTCAGCCATGATTTTGAAAGCTAACGCAGCGAAAGGACCGTCATCAGTGGAAGGACGAGTTGTCTCTTCACCAGTGTTAGGGTCGATACCTTTAATCGCTGGTACATCTGTTGGAGCTGGCATGTAGTCAACTACAGCATCTAACAACATTTGTACACCTTTGTTTTTGTAGGAAGAACCGCAAAGAACTGGGAACAATGTGTTTTCACACACAGCTTTACGAAGAGCTGCTTTAATTTGTTCTTCAGAAATTTCTTCACCTTCCAAATATTTTTCCATCAATTCGTCATCAGTTTCAGCAACTGCATCAACTAACATTTCACGACGCTCTGCTGCAACATCAGCATATTCTTCTGGAATTTCAGTGATTTCGTATTCTTTTCCGTCATCACTGATGTAGATTTCAGCTTTCATAGTTACCAAGTCAATGATACCTTTGAAAGTGTCTTCTGCACCGATAGGCACTTGGATAGCTACGCTATTAGCACCTAAACGAGCTTTCATCATATCAACTACGCGGAAGAAGTCAGCACCTACTGTATCCATTTTATTTACATAAGCGATACGAGGTACGCCGTATTTATCCGCTTGACGCCATACTGTTTCAGATTGAGGCTCTACGCCACCTTTCGCACTGAATACAGCTACGGAACCGTCTAATACACGAAGGGAACGTTCTACTTCTACTGTAAAGTCTACGTGACCAGGAGTATCGATAATGTTGATGCGATGACCTTTCCATTGAGTAGTAGTCGCAGCGGACGTGATAGTGATACCACGTTCTTGCTCCTGCTCCATCCAGTCCATCGTAGCAGCACCTTCATGTACTTCACCGATTTTGTGAACTCGACCAGTATAGTAAAGGATACGTTCCGTTGTGGTTGTTTTACCAGCATCGATGTGAGCCATGATACCGATATTACGAGTTTTCTCTAAAGAAACTTCTCTTGCCACTATATTTCTCCTTAACTAATTACCATTTGTAATGAGCAAATGCTTTGTTAGCCTCTGCCATTTTATGAGTATCTTCTTTTTTCTTAATAGCTGCGCCAGTATTATTGAACGCGTCCATTAATTCGCCTGCTAAACGTTCTTTCATAGTGCGTTCACCACGAAGACGAGCATAGTTTACCATCCAGCGAATACCTAGAGATAAACGGCGATCAGCACGAACTTCAACCGGCACTTGGTAGTTAGCACCACCGATACGGCGAGCACGTACTTCTAACACAGGCATTACATTTTTTAAAGCCTGATCAAAAACTTCCATAGGGTCTTGACCCATTTTGGAACGAATAATTTCAAATGCATCATATACGATGGATTCAGCAATGCCTTTTTTGCCATCGTACATTACTTTGTTAATGAAACGTGTTACTAATTTGCTATTGTACACCGGATCTGGTAGTACATCGCGTTTCACAACAGGGCCTTTTCTTGGCATGTCAATTCCTCCTTTAACGATGTGTGTTCTCTAATCTTATGCTAAATTATTTTTTAGCACGTTTCGCGCCATATTTGGAGCGGCTTTGCATACGATTTTGTACGCCAGCTGTATCCAATGCACCACGAACGATGTGATAACGCACACCAGGAAGGTCCTTAACACGACCGCCTCTGATAAGTACAACGCTGTGTTCTTGTAAATTGTGACCAATGCCTGGGATGTATGCAGTTACTTCAATACCGTTTGTCAAACGAACACGGGCAACTTTACGAAGCGCGGAGTTCGGTTTTTTAGGCGTAGCTGTGTATACACGAGTACAAACACCACGTTTTTGTGGACACTCTTTCAAAGCTGGAGAGTCAGATTTACGCACTAAAGTTTTACGGCCTTTACGTACTAACTGGTTAATAGTTGGCATGTGGGCACCTCCTTTCCAAACAATTAGATTTATAATTGATCCGCTCGATAATATATCGTTCGGATATTACCAAAACTAGCGAAGCACGCCGATTGCGGCAGCTCCTACTTTAATATGAGCAGCTTGCCCAAGTTCTTCCATCGTATGATTTCGATCTACAGGCACATTGTGCTCTAAACAAATTTCCAGAATCGGCAAGATAATTCGGTCATCGCTATCAAGACCTACAAATACACACTCTACTTCATCGCGTCCCACGGCTTTGCGGGTTTGTTTCGCTCCTATTATGAGATTTGCATTTGAAAGCATATCGATTGTCATATGCGTCTCCTTCTTATTCGTTACTTGCTTTAGGGCGCACTGCTCCTTAAGCACTTTACTAGTTTACCATTGTTTATATGCCCTGTCAAACGATTTTATCCCTTACAAATCGCTAGAATAAAGCATTTTATATGTACATGCTTCCGTGCGGTTCAAAAATATGTTTTTCTGTATATTTTGAGTTGGTTTTATACAGTTATCGCGCTTTATTTGTATGTATATGCATTGCATTTTCTTTTTTGTATTTTATCTATGCAAAATTGATATAATAAAATTATTTTTTTATATGACATAAAGAAATAAGCGGATAACTTCCTGCAGGTTGTTATCCGCTATACCTTCCAACAATGTTAACTAGCTATCTATGCTCGTCTGATTGTCTTATATTATTCTGCTGTCTCTACATCTGTAGTTTCACTTGCTACATCTGCACTGACTACTTCTGTATCCACTACTAGATCTTCTAATTCAGGCGTATGTTTTACTACCTTAATTTTACGATAGCGGCTCATGCCTGTACCAGCTGGTATTAATTTACCAATGATAACATTTTCTTTTAAGCCAAGTAATGGATCAATTTTACCTTTTATCGCTGCTTCTGTAAGAACACGTGTTGTTTCTTGGAAGGAAGCTGCTGACAAGAAGCTGTCGGTTGCCAAGGCTGCTTTGGTAATACCCAATAGTGTACGAACACCAGTAGCTTCTTTTTTACCATTTAAGCGTAAACGACGGTTTTCATCTTCAAATGTATTTACATCGATGGAATCTCCTGGTAATACATCTGCATCGCCAGCATCTTCAATTTTCACTTTATGTAACATTTGACGAACGATAACCTCGATGTGTTTATCGTTAATTTCTACACCTTGAGATTTGTATACTTTTTGTACTTCATATACTAGGTAACGTTGCGTTGCTTCTGTACCCATTACACGCATAATATCATGAGGGTTAATGGAACCTTCTGTTAAACGTGCGCCTAAAGATACTACGTCACCATCTTTCACAATGATGCGAGATCCATAAGGGATTAAGTAATCAAACTCTTCACCCTCAGCTGTAGTAATGAAGATCGTATTGGTACCTTTTTTATTATCGTTAGGAACGACACGTACAGTACCTTCTACTTCTGCAATGATAGCATTACGTTTTGGACGACGTGCTTCAAACAATTCTTCGACACGAGGCAAACCTTGTGTGATATCATCACCGGCAACACCGCCTGTATGGAATGTACGCATTGTTAACTGTGTACCTGGTTCACCGATGGATTGTGCCGCAATAATACCTACTGCTTCACCAACTTGTACTTGTCCACCAGTACCTAAGTCACGGCCATAACATTTCATACATACGCCATATGGAGAACGACAAGTCAATACAGAACGGATTTTCACTGTGTCGTAATGTTTTACTACTTCATCAGCTAATTCATCAGTAATTTCACCATTCAATGGAACGATGACTTCACCAGTTTCTTTATTGATTAATTCTTCTGCCGCTGTACGGCCCACGATACGATCTTTCAATGGTTCGATAACGCCAGTACCTTCCACGATAGCTTCTACTTCAATGCCATGAATTTCATTGTTGCGTACTTGAACTTCTTTTACATCAGAGTTCAAGATAGCTTCGATAGCTTCTTCTGTTAATGCTGTATGGGCAGGGAAGATTTCTACACCTTCACTATCAATAACAGGATACACAGTATCTTTACCCAACATATTTTCAATCATTGTATTGCGTAATGTCGTACGAATGGTATCGTCCACTTCACCTAACGCAATGGTTTGAACAATGTTAGTATGGTTTATGTCGCTATCGCTACCCAATTGTGCGCCACGTAATGCGATAGATTTCACTTGAGATTCTGCTAATGCTTCAATAGTTGCTTCTGTTACGATGCTTTCAGCATCAGCAATCACTTCCCCAGTCATAGGATCTACTACATCGCGATCTAACACACGACCGATTAAATCATCTTTTAAGTATGTTAACGCATCTTTTGTATTACGCGCTAAACGAGCTCTTTCACGAGCTAAGTCGATACCTACCACATCGCAATCTTCCTCACGAACGATTACGTCTTGAGATACGTCAACAAGACGACGCGTTAAGTAACCGGAGTCAGCTGTACGAAGGGCTGTATCGGCCAAACCTTTACGAGCACCGTGAGAGGACGTAAAGTAATCCAATACAGTCAAACCTTCTTTAAAGTTTGCTTTAATAGGCAAGTCGATGATACGACCAGATGGGTCCGCCATCAAACCACGCATACCCGCCAACTGACGGATCTGTTGTTTGTTACCACGGGCTCCGGAAATCGCCATCATATATACTGGATTGAACCCATCTTGGTCAGCCGCCATATTATCCATCATGGCTTCTGTTACATTGTCGATAGCTTCATTCCAAAGTTCAATCGTTTTACGGTAACGTTCTTCTTCTGTAATTAAACCACGACGATATAGACGGGATACTTTATTAACTTCTGTATCTGCTTCTTCTACGATACCAGCTTTTACTTCTGGTACTTTGATATCCGCAATAGCAATTGTCATACCAGCACGGCGAGCGAAGGAGTAGCCCAAGGATTTAATACGGTCCAATAGTTCTGCAGTTTTTTCGTTGCCGAACGCTTGGAAACATTGGTCGACTAATTTACCAACCATTTTCTTATCCATGACTTTACCCAAGGACCATGTGCCGTCTTCTTCTTTCACAAATTGACGGATTTCTGGATATAAAGCTTCGTTGAATATCAAACGACCTGCTGTTGTTTTAACTAGACCATATCCTTCGATACGAATGTAGATAACGTCTTGTAAGCCGATGGCACCAGAGTCATATGCCAACATCACTTCATCGTAATTTGCAAAACGTTTTGCCTTATCTTCTGTACCTTTACGAACTACTGTTAGGTAGTAAGTACCCAAGATCATATCCTGAGATGGAACTGCTACTGGTTTACCATCTTTAGTAGATAAGATGTTATGGGATGAAAGCATCAAGGTACGTGCTTCTGATTGTGCTTCTACGGACAATGGTAAGTGACACGCCATTTGGTCACCGTCAAAGTCGGCGTTGAAGGCTGTACATACTAATGGATGCAATTTGATAGCACGGCCTTCCCAAAGGATTGGTTCGAAGGCTTGGATACCTAATCTATGCAATGTAGGGGCACGGTTTAGTAATACTGGATGTTCTTTAATAACTTCTTCTAAAGCTTCCCAAACACCAGCACCGATACGCTCTACTTGACGTTTTGCGGCTTTAATATTGCTAGCTTGTCCACGTTCTACCAAACGTTTCATAACGAATGGCTTGAATAATTCCAATGCCATCTCTTTTGGAAGACCACATTGATGCATTTTCAATTCTGGACCAACTACGATAACGGAACGGCCGGAATAGTCAACACGTTTACCCAACAAGTTTTGACGGAAACGACCTTGCTTACCTTTTAACATATCGGATAAGGATTTCAATGGACGGTTGCCAGGACCTGTCACAGGACGGCCACGACGACCATTGTCAATCAACGCATCCACAGCTTCTTGTAGCATACGTTTTTCGTTGCGCACGATAATATCAGGAGCGCCTAAATCCAGTAAACGTTTTAAACGGTTATTACGATTGATAACACGACGATACAAATCATTCAAGTCAGAGGTAGCGAAACGACCACCATCTAATTGCACCATTGGGCGCAATTCAGGTGGGATAACTGGCACTACATCCATAATCATCCATTCTGGGCGATTACCAGATTGACGGAATGCTTCTACTACTTCTAAACGGCGAACGGCACGAACTTTACGTTGACCTGTAGCAGTTTCTAATTCACTGCGCAACTCATCATTCAATGCTTCTAAGTCTAATTCGCAAAGTAATTCTTTAATCGCTTCTGCACCCATATCGATACACACGAATGTATTCTCTTCTAAGGCACCAAGCTCTAATTTTTCTTCACGAGTTAATACTTCGTATTCTTTTTCTTCTTCTGGAATTTCTGTATTCGCCGCAAGCTCTGCATTCACTTCTTCTTTGTGTTTTGCAGAGTTGATTAATTGCAAACGTTCACGACGTTGTGCAATGGTTTCAATGATGACACTTTTACCACCGATTTTATAGTCAGCATCATTGAACATGGCTTCGTATTCACGGAATTCAGTTTCAAATAACAATTGTTGTTTAGACAATGGAGATTGACCTGGATCCACCACGATATACGCAGCAAAGTATAATACACGTTCCAAGGAACGAGGGGATATGTCAAGGATCAATCCCATGCGAGATGGGATACCCTTGAAATACCAAATATGAGACACTGGTGTAGCCAATTCAATATGGCCCATACGTTCACGACGCACTTTAGCACGAGTAACTTCTACACCACATTTATCACAGACAACACCTTTATAACGGATGCGTTTATATTTTCCACAATGACATTCCCAGTCCTTTGTTGGTCCGAAAATGCGCTCACAGAATAAACCATCTCGCTCTGGTTTTAAGGTGCGGTAGTTAATTGTTTCAGGTTTTTTAACTTCTCCATGAGACCACTCCAAAATTTGTTGTGGTGAAGCTAAACCGATTCGCATGGAATCAAATTCATTTACGTCTAGCACTGTATGCTCCCTCCTTTACGAGATAGTGGTACTTACTCATTATCAGAAGATTCTACATAGCCACTGATTTGGCTGATAATATCATCTTCTTCACCTGCTGTTACAGGCTCTTCTTCTACAATGTATCCGTCAGGTGTTCCTTCTACTGTGGAAGCTTCTCCTTCTGTAGTCGCTTCTGTAGTACCTTCTTCCATCACTTCACGAATATCATCATGACGCGGTACATCCTCATCATCTAATTCTTTGATAAGAACTTCTTCTTGATCTTCATTCAAGATTTTTACGTCAAGGCCAATACTTTGCAATTCTTTCAACAATACTTTGAAAGATTCAGGTACACCAGGTTCAGGAATGTTTTCACCTTTAACGATTTTTTCATAAGCTTTTACACGGCCCACAACATCGTCAGATTTCACAGTTAACAACTCTTGTAGTGTATACGCTGCGCCATACGCTTCAAGAGCCCACACTTCCATCTCACCGAAACGTTGTCCACCGAATTGAGCTTTACCACCCAATGGTTGTTGTGTAACAAGAGAGTACGGACCAGTAGAACGAGCATGGATTTTATCATCTACTAGATGGTGAAGTTTCAACATGTATACGTAACCAACGGTAACTTTGTTATCCATTTTTTCGCCTGTACGGCCATCGTATAATACAGTTTTACCATCATCATCACGACCAGCTATGCTAAGTGTATCGAACACGTCACTTTCATGAGCACCATCAAATACTGGTGTCGCAATATGAATACCAGCCACGTCAGGTTTTGGCATACCATACATATCATAGTCATAACCAAATTTTTCCAATTCAGTACGTAAATGACTACGTTTTTCACGAACTTGCTGAATCGTTTCAATCACATATACTACACGACGAATTGCACGCAATTCCTCTTCTAAGGCTGGCTCCATTTCTGGACGTTCGGCTTCTACATCATCAAATGTTTCAATGCCTAATTCATAGATACGTTTTTCTTCAGCCAATAAGAAGTTATAGCGTTTTTCTCCACCAAGCTCTTCAAATTTTTCTTGAGCTCGATGTAAAATTTTATCTAAGGCTACTACTTTTTGACTATCAATTTGTTTATCTGTTTCAAGGTAGTTAGCAATCATAGGATCTGCAATGGCTTGTTCTAAACTTTCAATTTCTGCATAGATATCTTTGATGCCATCAATTTCATCCCAATATGTACCGTTTAATTTAGCTTCTTTCAGTACTTCTTTGATTTTTAGATCAGTTGCCTTAATTTGCATACCTAATCCTTGTACTGCCCAACCTAAATGCGTTTCCAATACCTGTCCGATGTTCATACGAGACGGTACGCCTAATGGGTTCAATACGATTTGTACTGGTGTACCATCTGGTAAGAATGGCATATCTTCTTGACGCATAACGCGAGAAACGACACCTTTGTTACCATGACGACCCGCCATTTTATCGCCTTCGTGGATTTTACGTTTTTGCGCAATATATACACGAACTACTTTATTAACACCTGGTTGTAATTCATCACCGTTTTCACGCGTGAAGATTTTAACGTCCACAATTTTACCTGCTTCACCATGTGGTACACGCAAGGAAGTATCGCGAACTTCACGTTCTTTGTCGCCAAAAATAGCGCGTAATAAGCGTTCTTCTGGAGTTAATTCAGTTTCCCCTTTAGGAGTTACTTTACCAACTAAGATGTCACCAGGTTTAACTTCTGCACCGATGCAGATAATACCATTTTCATCCAAGTTTTTAAGGTTATCATCACCAGTATTTGGCAATTCACGAGTGATTTCTTCGGCACCTAATTTCGTATCACGAGCATCACATTCGTACTCTTCGATATGGATGGATGTGTAGATATCTTCTTTACAAAGTTCTTCACTTAATAAGATCGCATCCTCGTAGTTATAACCTTCCCAAGGCATGAACGCTACCAATACGTTGAAACCTAATGCTAATTCGCCCCCATCTGTAGCTGGACCATCTGCCAATACTTGACCTTTCACCACGGATTGACCACGGTATACGATTGGTTTTTGGTTAAAGCATGTAGATTGGTTAGAACGCATGAATTTGTTCATTTTATATACGTCTACACGACCATTATCACGTTGTACATGGACTTCATTACCCCAACAACGTGTAACAATACCAGCCTCTTTTGCTAATACGCAAACACCGGAGTCTGTTGCCGCTTTGTATTCCATACCTGTACCTACTAAAGGTGCTTGTGCACGAAGTAGAGGTACCGCTTGACGCTGCATGTTCGCACCCATCAAGGCACGGTTCGCATCGTCATTTTCTAAGAATGGAATCATAGCAGTACCGATAGATACTACTTCTTTTGGGCTTACGTCCATGTAGTCTACTTTATCTGGAGATACTTCTAATACATCATGACCACGACGACATGCAATGTTCTCAGATACAAAGTAACCTTCTTCATCAATGCGAGAGTTCGCTTGGGCAATTGTCATGCCTTCTTCTTCATCTGCTGTCATATATACAACTTGGTCTGTAACACGAACTTTCAATACTTTGTTAGCATCTTCGCCTGTACCATATACTTTTTCAATTTTACGGTATGGTGCTTCGATGAAACCAAATTCATTCACTTTCGCATAGTTAGACAAGGAGTTAATCAAACCGATGTTTGGACCCTCTGGAGTTTCGATTGGACACATACGACCATAATGGGAATGATGCACGTCACGAACTTCGAAGCCTGCACGCTCACGAGATAAACCACCAGGTCCTAACGCGGATAGACGACGTTTATGTGTCAATTCACCCAATGGGTTAGTTTGGTCCATGAACTGAGACAACTGGGAAGAACCAAAGAATTCTTTGATCGCTGCCACAACTGGACGGATATTCAATAATGCTTGTGGTGTAATAACAGATACGTCTTGGATTGTCATACGTTCTTTCACCACACGTTCCATACGAGTTAAACCGATACGGAATTGGTTTTGTAACAATTCGCCTACGCAACGAAGACGACGGTTACCCAAATGGTCAATATCATCAGTTTGGCCAATATTTTCGATCAAGTTCATCATGTAACTTACGTTAGCAATCATATCTTCACGAGTCACAGTACGATGACTAAATGGCAAATTGCTATTGTTACAAATCACTTTTACTACGGTGCCATCTGTATTCACTACGAAGAACTCAGGTACTACATCACCACTGTACACACCGCTATTAGCCACTACGTCAAGAACTTCTTCGTTCACATAGGTATTCGCTTCTACGATGATTTCGCCATTTTCGTCTACGATTGGTTCTGCCAAAGTTTGACCGAACATGCGTTGACGCCAGCCTAATTTTTTATTTAATTTATAACGACCTACACGAGCTAAATCATAGCGACGAGGATCAAAGAATAAGTTATCGAATAAGTTACGAGCACTTTCCACAGTTGGTGGTTCGCCTGGACGAAGTTTTTTGTAGATTTCTACTAATGCTTCATCAGAGGATTGAGTGCTATCTTTTTCTAATGTACGAAGTAAACGTTCATCGTATTCAGGATGACCATTTTCGTCCACTTGTCCATTCCAAAATAATTCCAAGATGGATTCGTTAGTTTCCCAACCTAATGCACGTACTAATACTGTAGCTGGTAATTTACGGTTACGGTCGATACGTACGGACACAATGTCGTTCGCATCTTTTTCTAACTCAATCCAAGCACCACGGTTCGGAATCACTGTGGAATCATACAAACGGTTACCCATAGTATCGATGCTGCCACCGTAGTATACGCCAGGAGAACGAACTAATTGGGATACGATAACACGTTCCGCACCATTGATGATGAAAGTTCCTGTATCTGTCATCAATGGGAAATCGCCCATGAATACTTCTTGTTCTTTAATATCTGGATTCTCTGGATCATTGTTAACGAGACGAACATTGACACGCAATGGTGCTGCATAGGTAGCATCACGGTTTTTGCATTCGTTAATGTCATATTTTGGTTCTCCAAGGCTGAAACCTTCAAAGGAAAGAGCTAGCTTTCCTGAATTGTCTTTAATCGGAGAAATATCGTTAAAAATATCTTGTAAACCGCTCTCTAAAAACCACTCATAAGACTTGCGTTGCACGTCTAATAAATGTGGCATTTCGAGAACTTCGTTGATCTTAGCGTAGGTATATCGAGTACGCTTACCCACCTGCTCAGGTTTGAACATGTTCTTTTCACCCCTCATAAAAATTGGCTTACATATTCTATAACGGTATGACTGCAGACGATTCCAGGTCTCAGTTTTCCTGCTGACCAATGACAAAATAAGCAAGGCTCGTAATTTTTTCTTGTGAACCTTGCTTTCCTCATTTCAGCACAACCTTGGATATATTCCTTCATCAATTCAATGTTATAGTTACTTTTTTGCAATTAAATATTATAATCTTCTTATATCTATTTGTCAATAGCTATTATACTGAAAGTTCTCCATAGTACGAATACCATGTAATACTCCATATCATTAACGACAAAAAAAGACTTGATACACAAACATTTTATTCGTTCGTATCCAAGTCCTTTTTCTTTACCATCTGCACGGCCCCTACTGGGCATATGGCATAACAGTCACCACAGTGAATGCACATATCCTGATGGATGACATAGCGATCACCTTTGCGTGTAATAGCCTCTGCAGGGCAATCCATAGCACACCCTGCACAACAAACACAGGTATCATTAATATAAAAATACATAAGCAAGCCTCCTAGCCTTAGTATACTACGAGGCTCCCCACATGTCACTCTTCCACAATACACTGACACATCTTCATAGTCAATAGTGCCGCTTCATGGGATTCTTGTGTCACCCCTGCACAACATTTCGGATCCACATGAAGTGGAATTTCTGGCAATCCTGCTTTTAGAATCAAAGCATTGGAAACCACGCAAATATCCGTACATAAACCAATCAAGGTTAAAGATTCGATAGGTTCCTCTTCGTGCATTCCTTTAAGATGAGCCAACAAATCTAAGGACCCAAAGTTAGGTTTATCTAGTACATCCACCCGTTGACCTCGTTCACGAGCCACTTCCAATAGATCATCAGCAATCTCCCAACCTTTGGTGCCACGGGCACAATGTTCCACTGGCAAATGTTTACCCTCTTGGCTTTCAAGGTAACTACTATCGTGTGTATCACGAGTGAACACCATAGGACCAGTAAAATTGCGGATTTTTTCACGTACCGCCGGTACAATAGCCTGCGCCTGCGGCGAACCTAATGTTCCATCAATAAAATCATGTTGCATATCTATCACAATCAATACGTTCATAGGGCATCTCCTTTGTTAGAAAGTAGGCAAGGAAATGATACATTCCCTTGCCTTACCTAATTGATAGTACTTAAACCTTTGACTACTTATGCTATTATCATTATCCCTTTACTACGTCAGCACAACGAGCACATAATGTTGGATGATCTGTATCTTGACCAACTGTGTCGCGATGAATCCAGCAACGTTCGCACTTTTCTAACTCAGATGGAGTTACCACGATGGATAATGCTCCATCTTCTACTGTTACTGCGTTGTCTGGTGCTTTGTCACGGCCTTCCACTACATGCGCTTCAGACACGATCAACAAGCTAGCTAAGGAAGCACCGAATCCAATCAATGCTTGGTACGCATCGCCATCTGCATACACAGTGATGGATGCATCCAAGGAGTGACCGATCGCTTTATCACGGCGAGCGCCTTCTAAAGCTCTTGTCATTTCACTACGAAGGTCTAACATCGTTGCCCAACGTGCAGACAATTCCCCGTCCACATGCTCTGCATGACCTTGTGGCCAATCTGCTAGCATCACGCTTTCTTCCATACCATCTTCTTTTGGCATGTATTGCCATACTTCTTCAGCTGTGAAAGAAAGAACTGGGGACACCATTTTAACTAATGTTGTCAAGATTTCGTAGATGGCAGTTTGCGCACTACGACGAGCTACGTTGTTTTCTTTCTCTGCATACATTGTATCTTTCAACACGTCTAAGTAGAAGGAAGATAAATCTACAGTACAGAAATTATGGATTGTGTGATACAAGATGTGGAATTCATAGTTTTCGTAAGCGTTTGTTACTTTTTGACGAACTTCTTCTAAACGATGCAACGCCCAACGATCCAATTCTGTTAACTCTTTATAAGCTACTTTATCAGTGTTAGGGTTAAAGTTATCTAAGTTACCCAACAAGAAACGGAATGTGTTACGGATTTTACGATATACTTCTGCCAATTGTTTTACGATGTCTTTGGACAAACGCACGTCTGCTTGGTAATCTGCAGAGGATACCCATAAACGCATTACGTCAGCACCGTGTACATCGATGATATCAGAAGGAGCCACTGTATTGCCTACAGATTTAGACATTTTACGGCCTTCCCCGTCCACTACGAAACCGTGAGTCAATACAGCATTGTATGGTGCATGACCACGTGTAGCGATACCTGTTAACAAAGAAGAGTTAAACCAACCGCGATGTTGGTCAGAACCTTCTAAGTACATAGCGCAAGGCACATCCATTTCATTTTGTTCCAATACGCCAGACCAAGAGCTACCGCTGTCGAACCATACGTCCATGATGTCTGTTTCTTTGTGGAAAGAATCATGTCCACAAGATGGACATGTGAATCCTGCTGGCAATAATTCTTTCGCTTCATGAGCCCACCAAGCGTTCGAGCCTTCTTTAGCAAACCATTCTTGTAAAGAAGAGATAGTATCATCATTGATGATGTGCTCTCCGCAATGGTCGCAATAGTAGATAGGAATTGGCACACCCCACGCACGTTGACGAGAGATAACCCAGTCCCCACGATCTGCGATCATGTTATAAATACGGTCATGACCCCATTTAGGAATCCATTGTACTTGTTCATCGATGGCTTTCAAAGCTTCTTGACGGTAGCCATCCACAGAGGAGAACCATTGTTCTGTAGCACGATAGATAACAGGGTTTTTACAACGCCAGCAATGAGCATATTGGTGGCGGATATTGCCTTTTTGCACCAATGCACCATTGTGAGCCAAGATTTTGATCACTGGCACTTCTGCATCATGGATTTCAACGCCCGCTAGTGGTTGTTCTGTATCACCATAGCGAGGTTCATCTACTTTGGCAATATAACGACCAGTAGCATCTACTAAAGATAAAATTTCAAAGTCGATTTTACCCGCATCTTTGTATGCTTTTACTACATTAAAGTCATCTTCACCATGAGCAGGAGCTGTATGTACGCAACCTGTACCAGCGTCTAATGTCACGTGAGAACCCAACAAGATAGGAGCATTACGATCTGCAAATGGATGTTTAAAGTTCGCCAATTCTAATGCGCTACCTTTGAACGTATTCAACACTTCATAGGATTCTACGCCCATTTCTTTGGTAGCTGTTTCGATTAAACCATTCGCTAATAACCATGCCTCATCGCCGATTTTCACCCAAGAGTAATCTAATTCTGGGTTCACAGAGATAGCTTGGTTGGCAGGCATTGTCCAAGGAGTTGTTGTCCAGATGACGGAAAACAATTTGCTAGTGTCAAAACCTGCTGGCAATGTGCTGTCAGCACCGTTTACGTAAGCAAATTTAACATAGATGGAGAAAGATTTTTTCTCAGCATATTCAATTTCCGCTTCCGCCAAAGCAGTTTCACAATGCGTACACCAGTACACAGTTTTCAAACCTTTGTAGATGTAGCCACGTTTCGCCATTTCACCAAATACGCCGATTTGTTTCACTTCGAACTCAGGGCGCAATGTTAAATAGGGACGATCCCATTCACCAAGCACACCGAAACGGATGAAATCTTTCTTTTGTTCTTCTACACAATTCAATGCGTATTCACGACATTGATTGCGAAGATCCAATGGACTCATTTCATGACGATTCAAGCCAGTGTTTTTGATAACTGCATGCTCGATAGGAAGACCATGTGTATCCCAACCAGGAATGTATGGTGTGTAATGGCCTTGCATTGTTTTATATTTCATCACAATGTCTTTTAATGTTTTGTTCAAGGCATGACCGATGTGCAATTTACCATTCGCATAGGGAGGGCCATCGTGCAAAATAAAAGATTTTTTACCTTTATTTTTAGCTAAGCGTTTTTCATAAATTTTATTATCTTCCCAAAACTTGATAAATTCTGGTTCGCGCTTTGGCAAATTACCGCGCATAGGAAATTCTGTTTCAGGCAAGTGCAAGGTCTTACCATAATCCACTTCATTAGACATTCTATTTCTCCTCTCAATAAAAAAAGCACCCGCTCCCCGAAGGGACGAATGCAAATCCGTGGTACCACCCTACTGATGATTCTTGTGAAAGATACCCCCAACGAATCATCGCTCAAACATATAACGGTGTCCACCGATGTGAGTACCCCCAGTACGGGCTCCCCAACATATACTCAAAAGTGATCCGCCATGCATTCACCCATGAGGCTTTCACCATCCCTCACTCGCTCGGAGCTACCTTGCATGACCGTCTTTATCAACGTATTAACATATATCGTTGTCAAATACAGATACAATTATATACTATCTGCAGAGTAGTTGCAATAGACCCTATCACATTCTATCCATGTTAGAAACGTATATCCTCTGACTGTGACACTATTATATAGTCAAACGGTCGTACTTCCTCATACATCATAAATGCTAGAACCATATGTATAAAAATCTACTCGGAATCCTACAAGAAACTATTAGAGGTATACCTAGATTAGGGGTATAATAAATCTCACTGATATGCTACCATAGATACATACATAGTTGGAATTTTATAGTAGGGTCACCTACACGTACATAGGAGTCAGTATGGAACTTTGGAAACGCACCTTATACGTTTGTTTATTCGGGGCCTTCATGGCATCGGTGGGGCTCAGTCAAGCAGCTCCCCTCATTCCCTTATATTTACAGGACCTAGGAGTCCACGATCAAGGATCTCTTGCCAATTGGTCTGGTATCGCCATGGGTGTCACCTATCTTATGGTGGCTCTCGTCTCACCTTTTTGGGGAAAACTAGCTGATAGAAAAGGAAGAAAATTAATTTTACTACGGGCTAGTTTTGGAATGATGGTCACCAATGCACTTCTTGGATTCGCACAAAGCCCTGAACATGTTGTGATGATCCGCATTCTAAATGGTATGGTATCTGGATTTTTTTCTGGATCTATTACGTTAGTAGCCACCCAAACTCCAGAGTCCAGAACTGGTTGGGCCTTAGGTCTATTATCCGCTGCCAACTTGGGAGGCTCTTTATTAGGACCTATGATTGGTGGTTATATGGGAAGTACCTTTGGTATTCGGTATGCTTTTTTTGTCGTATCCGCTTTACTAGGCATAGCTTTTTTATCTTCCTTATTATTCATAAAAGAAGACTTTACTCCTAAAGTAAAGGGCCCAGCTCCTTCTTTCAAAGACTTACAACAATCTATCTCCAATTGGAAAGGTCTTATCTTCGTATCTATCGCTTCTTTCATTTTTGCCTTCACTACTATGGCATCAGCCCCTATACTTTCTGTATTCGTGCAACATATTGTAGGCCGTGGCCACGAACACATCGCATTACTAGCTGGTTTAGCTTTCACCTCTACAGGAATTGCTCAAATGTTAGCTAGCTCTGTACTCGGTCGCTACATCGATAAACTAGGCCCTCAATTCATTCTTTGGACAAGCTTTATTTATGTAGGATGCCTAACAATTCCACAAGCCTTTACAGATTCTATTATCGTCTTATGTATCATTCGATTTTTACTAGGCTTTGGATTAGGCGGACTATTGCCAGGAATCAACACCTATATTGCGAGCATTACACCAAAACATTTAGCTGGACAAATTTTTGCTTACAACCAATCCACTCTATTCTTCGGCTACTTTATGGGCGCTGTAGGTGGTTCAGCCATCGTATCGCAATGGGGATTTAGTACCATGTTTATCGTGACAGGTATGATTATTGCATTAACAGGGGTCTTCTTGAAAGTAACATTAGGGCGTACTACAACAGCCAGTCATTAGCATCATTCTTATAAACTACAAGATAATTTTCCATCCTATTACTATGCATTATATATGCTTTATGATGATGCACATATGACAAAATACATAGAATATAAAAACAGAGGTCCTATCATCAAGGCCTCTGTTTTTTATCGTATTATATTGAAAACATTTTGAATCACTATCTACTATACTGACAGTGTAAACCTATAATGTATTAACCCCTGTTTCCAACGGGAACCCTTCATAAGTTACCCAATCGCTAGAACTGCCTACATACATAGCTGGTTCCACACCCACTTCTGCTAACGCAATCATTAAGTTTGCTGCTGTCACACCAGAACCACAATAGGCAACGATAGGTTTTTCCACCTTAGTTAAGTCACCATAAGCTGTTTGTAATTCTGCAATTGGACGTACACCATCAGCTGTAAATCCCCATTCATAGAAATGATTGATTGCTCCTGGTACATGTCCCGTCATGCCATCCATCGTATCCTCTACCGATCCATCATATCGCTGTGGAGCCCGCGCATCGATGATGACATGACTGTCAGTATGGCTAGCGTGTAACACTTCATCACGGCTCATCACTAAATGGTCTTGTAATGTATAGGCCAACGGTTTTGAATCTGCCACTGTTGGTGTCTCCTCTTGGGTCAACGGATACCCTTCCCGATGCCAGCGCTCAATACCACCGGCTAGGACTTTCACATTGGTGAAACCCATGTATAGTAGCAAGAACCGCAACCGACCGGCAAAGGAAATCCACGCATCGTACACCACGATGTGAGAATCCATGGTCACACCGCATTCACTCAACCGTTGTGCTAATACTGCCATGTCTGGCAAAGGATGGCGACCACCGTGTACCCCTAAAGGACCACTCATGTGTGCGTCCATATCAATAGCAAAGGATCCCGGAATGTGGGCTGCTGCATAGGCATCAAAGCCACGAGCATCGAGGACTACCACTCTATCTAATTGCTCTTGTAATTCTTTCGGAGAAATTAAAACACTCATCATTACACCTCCTATATATAAACTAGAATGCCATACACTCTATATAATCTAGTGTAACATAGATTATCTTCGATGTGTATGGCCTTTCTATTCATACATGTATGCTATGACATACTATTAGTTTTTATCGGTTTTCATTACTCTTCATAAGAAAGGTTAATACTCATATTACCCTTTAATAGCTTGAAACGCTTCTTTTGCAATTTGTAATGTGTATGCCAAATCTTGATCGCTATGGCACGTAGATAAGAAGTTGCTTTCATATTGGCTGGCTGCATAATAGATGCCACGTTCCAAGTTGTAGTGGAAGAATGTTTTAAACGCTTCCATATCACAAGCGCTGGCGTCATCGAAGTTATGCACTGCTTTATCTGTGAAGAAGAGAGTAAACATAGATCCTACTCGTTGTACTACTACAGGTACACCTACTTCTTTCGCTGCTGCTTCTAATCCTTGGCATAAGGCTTCTGTAGATTCCTCTACTTGACGGAATGCATTCGGATATTTTTGCAACATAGACAAGGTAGCAAGACCTGCCGCCATGGCTACCGGATTACCACTCAAGGTACCTGCTTGGTACACAGGACCGGATGGAGCGATGGAAGACATGATTTCTTTCTTGCCACCGAATACCGCCATTGGTAAGCCACCGCCTACGATTTTACCTAAGCATGTTAAGTCTGGAATGACATTGTAATATTTTTGTGCCCCTCCAGAACTGGAGCGGAATCCGCACATCACTTCATCAAAGATGAGGACTGCACCGTGCTCTGTCGTTACTTCACGCAAAGTCTCCAAGAATCCTTCCACAGGAGGTACACAGCCCATATTACCTGCTACTGGTTCCACGATGATGGCTGCAATACTTTCACCATGAGCCTCGAACAATTGGCGAACTGCATCAGAATCATTGTATGGCAATGTAATCGTATCCTCTGCCACACCAGTTGGCACGCCGGGACTATCTGGCACGCCAAAGGTAGCTAAGCCAGAACCAGCTTTCACTAACAAGCTATCACTATGACCATGGTAACAGCCGATAAATTTCACAATTTTGTCACGACCTGTATAGCCACGAGCCAAACGCAAGGCACTCATAGTAGATTCTGTACCAGAGTTCACCATGCGTACCATTTCCATAGATGGATAGAAAGCTTGAATTTTTTTCGCCACTTCTGTTTCAAGCAGTGTTGGTGCTCCATAACTAGTACCACGAGGGATGGCTTCCAAAATAGACGCCACGATTTCAGGATTCGCATGACCTAGAATCATAGGACCCCAAGACAATACGTAATCGATGTACTCATTGCCATCAATATCGTAAATGCGAGATCCACTAGCAGAACTGATAAAAGGAGGATTGCCCCCTACACTGCGGTAAGAGCGAACGGGACTGTTCACACCACCTGGCATATATTCACGAGCCTCTGTAAAGGCTTGTTTTGATTTTTCTAAACTAAACATAATGGCTCCTATATTTCCACACTATTTTCTTGTAGCCAACGTGCCACATCCAAGGCATGATAGGTAATAATCATCTTCGCCCCTGCTCGTTTCATAGATAGCAAGGTTTCCAAGGTAATGCGTTTTTCATCCACCAGTCCCGCTGCCGCAGCTGTTTTAATCATGGCATATTCACCGCTGACATTGTAAACGGCTAAAGGACAATCGAAGTTGTCTCGCACTTCACGAACGATATCCAAATAGGATAGAGCTGGTTTAATCATAATGATGTCCGCCCCTTCGATGATATCTTGTTCCACTTCACGCAATGCTTCTAAACGGTTCGCCTCGTCCATTTGGTATCCTTTACGGTCCCCAAATCCCGGTGCAGAATGGACCGCATCACGGAATGGTCCATAATAGGCGGACGCATACTTCGCCGCATAACTCATGATGGATACATGGCTAAATCCCGCTGCATCTAAGGCTTCACGAATCGCAGCAATACGTCCATCCATCATGTCAGATGGTGCCACCATGTGAGCACCCGCTTTCGCATGGCTTACTGCTACATTACACAATAATGGCAACGTAGCATCATTAATGACTTCATGATGTTCCACATGACCGCAATGGCCTGTAGATGTGTATTGGCAAAGACATACGTCGGAAATCACGATCAACTCTGGCACTTCTTTACGGATCGCCATAATCGCTTGCTGTACCGGTTGTTCCATATCCCACGCAGAAGAACCATCTTCATCTTTGTAAGTAGGAATGCCGAAAATTTCGACTCCCTTAATACCTAAGTCATAGGCTTCTTTCGCCAATTTTACAGCCTCGTCCACGGACACATGATATTGTCCTGGTAAAGAAGAAATTTCTTCTTTCACCGCTGTTCCGGGAACAATAAATATAGGATAAATTAAGTCTTCTACTTGTAATGTTGTTTCACGAACCAACGCACGCATAGCTGGGCTGATGCGCAATCGTCTTGGTCGATTTCGTAATTCCATATTATGCCTCTTTCTATTTGCAATCGTTCAAGATTAGATCCACCATCGCAGGGATTGTAAAAGTTTCACCAATTAAATCTGGTTGAATCCCTTCTTCCACGCAGGTAGCGCCTGTAATCGGTCCAATGCAAACAACCTTCGTGTTTCCTAATAAACTCACTGCATCGAAGCCAAGCATATCTTTTGTATTCGTCACCGTAGAAGAACTTGTGAACGTAATGTAATCTACTTCACCTGCTCGCAAGGCTTCTTCTAAATATTCTTTATGGGACGTATCTTGTACCGTTTCATACAAACGCAATACCGTCACATCGCATCCTGCCTGTGAAAGTCCTTTATAAATCACATCGCGTGCCACTTTTGGTTGTACTAGCACAAAGCGCAAATCGCCTAGCGCTCGTTCTGGCCATACACGACTCTGTTCTACTGTAATGGTTTCCACCACAGATTCCGCTTGGTAATTCGGTGGCACGATGTCCGCACGAATGCCTCGATCTAATAAAGATTTTGCGGTAGCACTGCCGATAGCACATACTTTCATAGAACCTAACGCACGACTATCTAAGCCACGGTCTAATAAACCATCAAAGAAGAACCGCACCCCTTCGGCAGATGTAAAAATTAATCCATCGTAGGAAGATAAGCTATCATAAGCCACATCCATCTCCTCTGTACGAGGTAATGCCTGTGTTTTGATAGCAGATGCTTCGATAACATGGGCCCCCAATTCTAGTAATCGTTCAGATAAGGCGCTAGCTTTACTACGAGCTCGTGTGACCACGATAGTTTTACCAAATAATGGTTTATTATCAAACCAACGTAATTGCTCCCGCAAAGATACTACTTCCCCAACGATAACAATAGCTGGTGCTTTCAATTGCGCTTTTTCTACATCTTCTACGACATGCTCCAAGGTAGAGACCAACGTTTCTTGGATTGGTTTTGTTCCCCAACGGATGACTGCCACTGGAGTTTCCTTAGGACGACCATATTTGATTAAGTTTGTGGCAATGCTCGGCAAATTCGAGATACCCATCACAAAGGAGATCGTATCCACAGATTTGGCTAAGCCATCCCAATTCATACCAGATTCTGGTTTTGTTGGATCTTCATGACCTGTAACAATAGCAAAAGACGTCGCCATGGCACGTTGGGTAACAGGAATCCCAGCATAGGCTGGCGCAGAAATACCAGATGTAATACCAGGTACAAATTCAAATGGCACGCCCGCTTCTACCAAAGCCAACGCTTCTTCACCACCACGACCAAATACTAGAGGGTCTCCCCCTTTAAGACGAGCCACCACTTTACCTTCTAAGCCACATTTTACGAGAAGTTCGTTGATTTCCCATTGATGCATCGTATGATTGTTGCTTTTTTTACCTGCATAAATGATCTCTGCTCCTTCTTTCGCATAGGACAAGAAATGAGCATCTGCTAAATAGTCATAGACAATAACATCTGCTTTTTCAATACATTCCTTACCTTTTAGAGTGATTAATTTATGATCACCCGGTCCGGCACCAATTAAATATACAATGCCTGTCATTTCAATACTCCTCTTTCTACTAAATCGTCAATGATGGCTTTGCCCCCTTCTTCATAGAGAGCTTTCGCCAAGTTACGACCTAACATATCTGCTTTTTCTTTTGGTCCTGACAATTCACCTTCAAAACAATTTTTTCCATCTAAAGAAGCAATGATAGCTTTCAACGTTAATTGTCCTTTATAAATCGTCCCATGTACACCCATCGGTACTTGGCAACCACCTTCGAGTTGACGAAGGAAACTACGTTCTCCACGAGTAGCCCACATAGTATTTTCATCGTGCAATACAGATAACATATCTAGCATTTCTGTATCATCCTTGCGACATTCAATGCCCAATGCCCCTTGCCCTACAGCAGGAATCATTTCATCGCTAGTGAAAGTCTGTGTAACAACAGATTCCAGCCCCAATCGTTTTAACCCTGCCTCTGCTAATACAATGGCATCAAAGTTTTCTGTTTCTAATTTGTTCAGTCGCGTTTGCACATTCCCACGAAGTACAGAAATCTGCAAATCAGGTCGTTGATTCAACAATTGTGCTTGACGGCGTAAACTACTAGTCCCTACCTTAGCACCTTGTGGTAGTTGATCTAGTGTTTTATATTTTGGTGATACCAAAGCATCACATGGTGTTTCACGCTCTGTAATCGCACCTAGTACCAAATCTTCTGGTAATTCTGTAGGCATATCTTTCAAGCTGTGTACAGCCAAATCGATGCTCCCATCACGCATAGATGCTTCTAGTTCTTCTGTAAATAAACCTTTACCACCGATTTCAGCCAATGGTTTTTCTAAAATACGATCACCTTTCGTACTGTGATGGACTAACTCCACCTTGCACTTTGGGTAATGTTTGCGCAATGCATCTGCTACATAGTTGGCTTGCCATAAAGCAAGGGCACTACTACGGGTGCCTATACGAATTATGTCTCTCATAGTGTGTCGTCCTCCACTTCCAAAGCAAACATATCTTGGAATAACTTCCAATAATCTCGCTCTTCTTCTTTACCCGCTACTTCACCAAAATGAATCATTGGATCACGCAATAATTTACGTACCAACATGCGGGACATATTGCTAATAATCTTACGTTCTAGCTCTGTGGCATTAGGTAATTTTGCCATCGCGCGATGTACTTCACGTTTACGAATGGCTTCTGCTTTTTCACTAAGCAAGACCATAATAGGACGAACCGATAAATATTGTAATTTTTCTTCAATTTCTTGTAAGGCTTCTTCTAAGATAGGCTCTGCTTTTTGAGCTTCTTCTTCTCGTTGGTGTTTATTCGCTTCTACTACACTTTCCAAGGCATCAATGTTAAACAAATACACTCCGGGAATTTCTGTTACATCTGGGTTGATATCACGGGGAACAGCAATATCGATCATGACAATTGGTTTACCACCACGGCCATCCATGATTTCTTCCGCTTCTTCCCATTCAATCACATAATGAGGTGCACCAGTAGATGTAATAATAATATCTGCTACTTTGGCTTCTTCTACAAAATTGTCAAAATCAACGGCTTTACCATTGAATTGCTTTGCCAATTCTTCTGCTGTTTTGAACGTCCGATTGGACACGAAAATACTCTTTACCCCTTTAGCTTGTAAATGACGAGCTGTGAGCTCACTCATTTGACCAGCTCCCAAAATGAGAACCTTTGCCTCACTGATAGGAATATCTAAACTATCTTCCGCTAAATTGACTGCTGTATAACTAACAGATACTGGCGTATTCGCAATCCCCGTCATCGTACGCACACGTTTCCCTACAGCAATGGCTTTTTGGAAAATAATATTAAACACAGACGCTGTTAATCCCTTACTATAGGAAGAAATATAGGCCATTTTTAATTGGCTCAAAATTTGACCTTCTCCTAACACAAGAGAATCTAAACTAGATGCCACTCTAAATAAATGAGAAATACATGCCTTCCCTTCATACAGGAAAAACCATTTCTCATCTACGTCTACCGTTTCTTCACCTTTCAGATGCAGTAGTAAACGTATCATATATTCTTTTACATTCTCCATGTCATTTAGGACGACATAGAGTTCTGTGCGGTTACACGTCGATAAAAGGACGCATTCCTCTACTTCTTCATGAGCATAGATGTGATCCATAGCATGATCGAGAGCTTCTTTGGAAAAAGAAAATTTCTCTCGTACATCTACAGGTGCACTTCTATGATTCAGACCTAATACGACTAATTGCATGTACAATATTCTCCTTCACTGAGTCTCCTTGACCCTCTAATATTTGTATAAACTCCGATTCTCCTAAATTTGTACGCCAGAACTGCTCTCGTTCTTTTGGCGTATTTAATATATGCTGTAATTCTTGTCTCCATAGACGAATCTGAGGTAACCACTCGGCTAATATGCCGTACCTGGTTTCTATATCCTGTCTAAGCAAGCGACTCACTCGTGGGCTCACTTGATTGGTAAATATAGAAATCTCTAAATCACCAATCTCCGTAGCACTGCCGAATACCCAAGTAGAATCATCTTTCACATCAGCCCGATTAATGAAAGCTTGTACTTCTTGAGCATCTTCCATGACTTGCGCATTCACAGCAGGAATATCCGTAGCAATAATGACAAACTGTTGCCCTACCATATATTCTGAGCTATAAGGCTTCTCTATCCATTGTAATACACCTGCTTTATGGTATGTTACAATGTCAGGCAATACATCAGGACTGACTACTATAATAGATGCCTCTTCGTCTATTAACTTTTCAATTCTACGCAGCGCTACTTGCCCTCCGCCGACTACAAGACAAGGCCTGTCTTTAAGTGAAAGTCCAACTGTTATCATCCTACTATCCTTATATGTCTCTACAATGGCAAAAACGGCTTGAATACTCAAGCCGAAATTCACCTTATACTTCTGTTTCTGTCTCTACAGGTTTTGTTTCCTCTAAAGCAATACCATCTAATAATTGTAGTTGCGCTGTTAAAATTGATTCTACTTTTGCACGGAACACGGCCATTTCATTCGCAATGGTAGCATATTTAGCTTCTGCTTCTCGCAACGCACGATTGGCATCTTCTAAAATCGTAGATCGTTGTTGTTCCGCATTCTGTAAAATTAAATCAGCCTCTTTACGAGCTGCCTCTTTTACATTTTCACCAGTCTCTTGAGCAAGCACCAATGTATTGCGCATAGTTTCTTCCGTTGATTCATATTGATTCAAACGTTTTTCCATTTGCTCTACTTTATCAGTCATTTCACGGTTTTCACGATACAAGATTTCATAAGCTTGTACCACTTCATTCAAAAACTCGTTTACTTCATCGCAATCAAAGCCACGAATACTTTTTCCAAACTCTTTATTATGAATATCCATTGGTGTTAACATAGGATCAGCCTCCTTACATAAATCGTTTTAGATGTACTCCAATACGCCCTTTTTTAGACGTGCCTGTAATACTTTCTATTTGCATACGACCTCTGCCACGAAGAGAAATAATATCTCCTTCTTTTACTTCTTGCGCTGGTCCTTTCGCAGGTTGCCAATTCACTTGTACTAATCCTGCCTTAATGGCCTCCACAACTTTTGTACGAGATGTACTAAAACCTGAAGAAGCTATAGAATCCAACCGCATAGACGCAACAGTAGTTCGCACTTCTTTTATTTTTTCTTCTTTCGGTTGTAATTCACTCAATTCCATCTGTGATACTGTAACCGTGACCATAGCAATTTTTGTAAAGTTTTGAATCACAAAATCTGCTATCGTTGCATCTACGATTACCTGCGCCCCACCACTAGTGACGATAATATCTCCAAAATGAGTGCGATCAATACCAAGTCCCATTAAGGAACCCAACACATCACGATGTGTCAACAGTCGAAATCGTGGATCCCAAGATACTTTCAACACCGCAATTTGTAAGTCTACTGTTCCTTGAAAGTGAGGGTCTACAAAGGCCACTCGAAGGCGTTCTGCTCCTTCGTAACCACCACTGGAAATGATATTAATACCACCAAAATTCGCTTTTACTGCATCTGCAATGACAAGGCCTGCAGGTGACATAAAATCTGTCACACGGTAAGGTCGGCCTGCTTGTACTTGCTCCGCTAGATCAATCATACGTCTAGCCTCTTCGCCATTACCAGATGCTTCAAAATATCGAATTAACTTTTCTTTATCTTTCACGTTGTTTTCCTATTTCATTTGACCGTTCATAACAAGCTAAGATGCCTTCCATAATAGAAGAACGCAACCCTTCTTTTTCCATGGCTGCAATACCTGCTATAGTCGTACCTCCGGGAGATGTCACTTGATCCCTAAGCACACTTGGATGAGCGCCTGTTTCTAAGGCAATCAAGCCAGAGCCATACATCGTCTGTACCGCCGCTTGCAACGCCAATGGCCTAGTGAGACCAATCCGAACACCTGCATTTGCCATAGCATCTAAAATGGTATACATATAGCCTGGACCTGCCCCTGCTAGAGCGCCAATACGGTCTAAATCAGCTTCTGAACATACCACGGCTTCACCTAAGGCTTCGAAAATGCGCAAAGCTTGTTCTCGCTCACCTGGTGTCACTTGTTCACTACTAGCAATCGCTGTAAAGCCAGCTTTTACCAAAATTGGAGTATTCGGCATAGCTCGTAACCAATGTACATGGGGTGCAAAGGATTGTAATGTATCCAATGTAATGCCTGCCGCAATAGAAATACATAATGTTCTCGCCTCGATTTGTGGTCCCACCTCTTCCATAAGAGACGGTAAGACTTGAGGTTTTACGCCAAATACAATGGTTCTGTACTCATCAAAAGCAGGTATGGCATCACAGTCCGTGAAGGCTGTGACACCTAACGTGCGCTCTAATTCTGATGCTTGCTCACTGCGACGCACTAGTACATCTACTTCCTCAGGGCCCCAAACACCTTGTTCCAAAGCCCCCTGTAAAATAGCACCACCCATCGATCCTACACCAATTAGTAGTATTTTTTGCATGGCTACCTCCTAATGCTTAGGCTTGTGGTTCTTTCCAAGCTAATTTGTCAGATATTTCTGTGTACTCTTTATCTGTATAATCTACTGTTACATTCACTGGTACACAGATGAAAATATCTTTGCCAATTTTTTCTAATTTGCCATCTAATGCAAATGTAGCACCACTTACAAAGTCCACAATACGTGCTGCTTCATGAGGGTCTGTATTTTCAAAGTTAATCACTACTGGACGCATATCGCGCAATTGATTTGTAATATTTTCAGAATCATCGAATGCTTTTGGCTCTACGATGACTACTTTCATACCGCTAGAACGTTGTGCCACTGTATTATATCCTCCTGTTTTTGGTCGTGCTGCAGATGCTACTGGTCCATTGCCACCTGCTACTGGTGCTGTTACTACTGGTTGTTGAGACTCTTCTTCATACATCTCATTATCATATTCATCAAATTCATATTGATCATCTTGATTACTACCAAAAAAACTTTTTACAGAATTCCAGCTATCTTTCAGTGCCATCGTTAATTCCTCCATTACTCATTATAGTGGCGTTCTCCAAATATTGCTGTTCCTACACGAACAATATTTGCACCTTCTTCAATTGCTACTTCAAAATCATGGGTCATCCCCATGGATATATATTCAATCTGACCTTCATTAAAATGAAGTTTCATATCTTCAAATAAAGCGTGAGCGACTCTAAATATAGGGCGAGCCTCTTCCGGATTATCAAAAAATGGTGCCATACACATAAGCCCTTTTACCCGTACATTGGGTAATGATTTGGCATATTCCCGTATAGTTGGAAACTCTTCCACATCCATCCCAGACTTGCTTTCTTCTCGTGCCACATTCACTTGTAGTAATACTTCTTGTATAAGTCCTTCTCTAGCAGCAATACGTTGGATTTCATCCAACAATTTCACGCTATGAACTGAATGAATTAAAGAAAATTTACCCACTGCATTACGCACTTTATTGTTTTGTAATTGTCCAATTAAATGCCATTGGAGTTCCGGTCCCTGGTAGAGTTCCATTTTTTCTTTTGCTTCTTGTACACGATTTTCGCCTACAGTTCTTACACCTAGTTGAGCTACTTCTTGTACAGCCTCTACAGGATGATTCTTCGTTACTGCTACAAGTGTAACAGAATCCCTTCTCCCCACTCGTGCCTTAGCCGCTTCTATGCGTTCTTGCACGTTATGTAATGCTGTTGCAATCATATATGTCAGTCCTTTTTTCGTCGTTACATTTCACTCTGAAAGGTCTTCACAAAAAAAATAATACTTTATCTTTTTTATTATAAACGAAAGAATAAGAAAAGTACATAGAAAAAGCATGATTTCAAGCCTAGTTCTTAAGATTTTCTTATTCTTTGTCATATTTTTTATTCTATTCTCAAACAATACTTAAAAATGTATCTCTAAATTCCGTACTACTCATGTTCTACACAAGGTCTTATGATATACAAAACTATTGAAACTCTCGCATCTATTAACCTTGATTTCGTAATACTGCAAACATAGCCATTCGTCCCGTTTTGCCTGCATCCCCTCGGTATGAATAACATCCTTCTGTCATCATCGTGTCCGTAGCAGACAGAATCACTTGATCTATAGGCACACCTTTTTGTACGACACAAGCTGCAATATATCCTTTCAGATCTATATGTGGAGTAGGTGTCGCTTGTTCTAACCGTTGGAGATAACGCACGACTGCATTTACCTGTGAAAGTCCCAAATTACCCATATCCTGTCGAAATTGTTCAGCAATCTCTTCACTCACCTCAAAGGAGTCTGCTCCAATAGAGGGACCGATGAAGAGGTAGCAATCTTTTGGCAACGTTCCGTACGCATCGTGCATACTATCCATCGTGCGCTCCACAATGTGAGCGATGGCACCACGCCAACCTGCATGAACCACTGCCACCGCATGATTCACCGCATCATAGATAAGCACAGGCACACAGTCTGCCACGAGCAACAAGAGTGGCACATTCACCAAATTCGTATGAATCGCATCACTATCTGGGATACTGTCTTCCCAACTGAAAGCGCCTCGACCGATAAGCTCTTCCGTCACCCTCGTCACGCCTACCCCATGCACTTGCTCACCACAAGTCAAATGATTTGAATCCACACCTAACACCTGCGCTAAGCGTTTGCGGTTCTCTGCCACCGCTTTCGGATCATCACCTACATGCAGACCCATGTTAAAACTATTAAAGTTACCTTCACTGACACCACCATATCGGTAGGTCACACCATGAGCGAGGGGAAAACCCTCTAACAGCGGACTGTATTCATAGGTAATACTGGTGGAGCTATCCTGAGAAAATGGTGCGTGTCGAAGAGAGGAGGAAGTTTGGAATGATTTAGTTGTGTTCATGTTGGGACCTCCTTTGTAGTAGAAACATTATGTATGGATGGAAACTAGTATTCCAATTATATTAGGAGGTTACTACTCTAATCTTAGTTACCTTTTCTCCATCATTCTCAAAATATATACCCCTTATTGCATCTGAAGACCACACAAAATATCCATAGAACCAATCATTTTTACTATTAATATAATTAGGTCTACCATATGCTTGATACACAGCTTCTAAAGAGTCACCGACTGCAATACCACGATAAGTCACGGCATCTCTATTCTCTATAGTTATCATACCGGCTCTATCTAGGTCTCCCATAAGACTAGAATACTTAATTCCACCATATCTCATAAATGTATTTGGACCAGTATATGAAGAAGGATCGTACATTCTTTCTTCTGTCGGCGCCCCCAACGCCTTTCGTATTTCGCTATATTTCGCATTCACTGGTACTCCTGCAATGGTAAGGTCTTGTATATCCATACTTTGTCCTACTACTTGTCCGTGCCTAAAACTACTTGGATACTCAGACCGTTGTGGCAACCGAATCGCACTCGTAGATGTTCCACTCATTCCAGTAGAACCACTTTGTTTCCCCGCTTCATTCCATGATTTTTCAACCTTTTTCCACGTTTTAGACAACCAACTCGCCTCTACATGGGTTGGTGTGAAGATGGTGACACTGAATAATGCTACTAGAATAGATGTAGTTAGTTTTTTCATGGTCTCTCTCTCTTTCATTGTGAATCATATACTATTCTAATATTGTCATATTTAATTATTAGTATATCATTTATACCTCTATACGTCCTACCTAAGCAATTAAACTTTTCACACATTCCACGATAGGTAAATCTGCTTCTAACCAATCTACATCATATAAGTTTTCTAAGTTTAACCAACGAGCTGCACTATGTTCTTGTAAATGAAATTCTCCTAATAACTCACATTGATGGGCATGCATAATAAGATGAAAGTTAGGATAGTCATACTCTACGGTTGTTAAAAAATCTCCTACTGTAATCTGCACATCTAATTCTTCTTGTATCTCACGAGATAAAGCTGCTTTATGATCTTCTCCAAACTCAATTTTACCTCCTGGAAATTCCCAACGTCCTTGTAAATCTCCATAACCTCTTTGTGTAGTTAATACTTGGTTATCTTTCAAAATAACTGCCGCTACTACTTCTATCGTTTTCATCCATATCTCCTTTAATGATTCACAAAATAATCGTACAAATCTTCACGTATCGGAGTTTCCAAATCATACATAATACGAACAGCTTTTTTCGTTGTACCTGGCATGGTAAATACTTCTGCTTCCCCTGTTGCATGTATATGACCTAAATAATAAAACTCTTTTGCCCCATCTTCATCATTCTTATTTTTTCGGATAAACAAATGCATAGTAATACCTTCTTTTTTTGCATGTAACGCTTTTTGTACCAAATTGTTACTAAGGTCCACACCACTTTTAGAAATAGCAATTAATTGTTGTGGAGATAATAATTTATCTTCATATCTAATAGTATCTGCAATATCTTCGCCCTTATCATAATTGATAAATACCGGATATGTTTTGGTAGCCTCATCATATTTATAACCACCAATATTTAATGGTACGATACTCGTTTCCCACTCCATTAACTGGCATACATCTTCATAGGTATATTTTTGATACAGCGTAAAAGAGGCTTCCTCATATCTTTGACTATAGTATTTTTGATTTCTTTGAAAGCCCACTTTCACATAGTCCTCGACCATATCACGGAACCCTTCATTTTCTAAAGCTTCACGGAATACCGTTGATATCTGCAATCCATCTACCACTTCATCGCACAACAGGGCATCCTTAAATCCAGCTTTGGAGGATCCTGTCTTAAACTGACCTGTAAATAAATTGATGATATTTCTTTCCGTATGAGTTGTACAAGGAATACCTAATCCTAGTAACTTTGTTCTCATATACGTCAGTGGATTAACTTCACCTTTCAACAAACCTTCCAATACATAGAGTTCATGTACTCGTTTGCCAAGTACCATATACTGGCCCATATACTCTAGTATTTTCGCTTCTACCGACGAAAACCTATGCGTGTAGTCTTTTTCATAGTCTACCAAAAACTTATAATATGTTTTTGCATTACTATTAAAGATTAATGAAATATCGATACTTCCATAGTTTTCAAAATCTATCAATTTAGGAATACGACCTAATTTATATTTTAAGTTTTTATAGGCTTGCCGAATATGTTTAATCTGTGTGAATTTAGCTGTGTCAATAGATTTAAAAATACGTTCTTGAGCAATCGCATCAAAATGAATCGTAGATGCACCCGGAATCACTCGCGTCCCTTCTTGCACATAATACCGCAAACTATCCTTGTTATGACTTACATCTCCGGACAGAGCTACAGGAATCATAAAGTTATTATTAAAGTTTCCAATAAAATCAAGAACGACCACGTAATCTTTACTGTTATGACGACGTAGTCCCCGACCTAACTGTTGCACAAACACAATGGGACTCTCTGTACCACGAACCATAACAACTTGATTGACCTCTGGCATATCGATACCTTCGTTAAAAATATCTACGGTCATAATATAATCTAACGCATCATTCGCATCCAGTCCTGATAATCGTTGAATAGCCTCTTCCCGAATTTCTTGCGAATCTGCACCACTTAAACTAATAGTTCTCATCCCTAGTTGATTAAAAGCCTTGGATAACTCTTGTGCTTCTTCAATACTATGACAGAATACTAACCCTTTTACTCGCTCTCCAGAATATCCATAAAAATTACATTGCTCTAGAATTAATCTAGCTCTTGTTTGGTAATCCCATTCATTGGCAAAAATGCTCTGTGCTTCATCACCCTCATAGGTTGTGATGCCATCAGATAATTGTCCGATACCAAAATAGTGAAATGGACATAGTAAATCTGCCTCTAATGCATGTTGTAATCGTATTTCATGAATAATATTATAATCAAATAGCTTATAAATATCGAAATCATCTGTACGCTCTGGACTAGCAGTCATAGCAAACCAAAACTTAGGCCTGAAATATTCCATAATTCTATGATAACTTTCAGATCCTGCTCGATGTGCCTCATCGATAACAATCACATCAAAATCTGTAGGGGAAAATCGTTCATAACAATCTGGCTTAGACATCATCTGCATGGTCGCAAATAAATAGGTTTCAGAAAAACCTTTTGCTGCACCCGATAACACACCATATGTCACAGAGTCGCCAATTACCCGTTGATACGATTCCATCGCCTGTCTCGCTACCTGTTCACGATGCACTAAAAATAGTACTCGCTTTGGTTTTACACTACTGACAGCAAAGGCTGATGCATAAGTTTTACCTGTTCCTGTGGCAGAAATCAACAATCCTTTATTAGCACCTGATTGATACAACTCTGTAAACCTTTCCATCACATAGGACTGCATGCTGTTCGGCTGTAATACTTTTGGGACTTGATTAGATTCATTTATATTTGTATCTACCACCGCTGGTAATTGTTTTTTAGTAGAATCATTATATTGCTCATATAACATTCTGTACGTATCAATATAGTCTACATAAGTCTTTGTCTCATCTGCTGCCCACAAGCTTTCAAACTCTTCTAAGACAGACATCACAAAAGATTCTTGCTTATGAGAACTATAATGCACATTCCACTCTTTATTTCTTGTCAATGCGTGGAGCGTCATATTAGAGCTGCCCACGATAATAGTAAACTCATCCTCTAAATGGAATCCATATCCTTTTGTATGAAAACCTACATCAGATCCTTGTGCATCAAATATGCGGAGCTCTATATTACTAAACTGACTTAACTTGTCTAGTATTTTAGGATCATTAAACATCAAGAAATTTGTTGTCAAAATACGACCTGGAATATTTTTTCCTTCCAACTCTTTTAACGTCATTAATAATGGACTTAATCCACCTGCTGTAATAAAAGCTACACTGATAAAAAAGGATTCACACCGTTTTAATTCGCTCTCTATAGCGGAAATTACCTTCCGCCCTTCTTCTGCATTATTCGATACAAACTCTGGTCCACTATATTGTAATGATTTCGTAAAATTTATCGCACTCATCTCTATCTCCTATATACATGTATATAAGATCACTGTACCAGCTCTTATACATAAGATCAATAGAAAAATAAAAAGAACACTACACATCCTATAGCAAACTAAAATATTCTCATAGCTTGTCAAGAAATGCATAGCGTTCTTTCTTATTTTATGGTGATTGTATCAACTTTAAAAAGTATCTTACCACCATTCATTTATATATGTATTTTGTCTTGGGTAGGCCCGATTCAATACTTCTAATATATCATCTGGTCCTTCTAATTTTTCTTCAAAAGCAAGTTCTGTAGCACTCATACGACCCATGAGAAGTAAGCTCAAAGCACCTACAGAGAATACTAATTTAGCATTAATATCTACATGCTCTTTATGTTTTACTACTTGCGCCTTACCTTCTTTATAAGACACTACATAGGTACCATGGTTCCACTCACATAATGGATCTTTCACACCGAACTGAATAGCCCCTTCTAATGCTACTGGTACAGGAATACTTTCCATAGCTAGTTTGACATCTACAATACGACTCATCATAAATGGCATAGTACTGTGCCCTACTTTCCCATTAGGATGAAAGATATAGCCTTGATCCAGCATACCTTCATTCCACCGTACACTGTCACCTTGGGAACGATGGTTGTACAAGAAGTTCAACAATGCTTTTTGCGCACGACGCGTAGTATACACAAATTCTGTCACAGCAATCTCAGGTTCCCCTAAGCGATAAAAACAATAACCCTCTAATTGTCCAGAATCATTTTTCACATACCCTACTTGCACGCCTTCTGCAAAAATAGACTCTAATAAGCGAACCCATTCTTTTTCTTTACGCACAGCATAGCCAGATAATGGTTTAGTATATGTCTCATATACCCCTGCTAAACGTTTCCACTCCCGTGGAGACCGTAACATACCAAAGGACATCGTTTTATCTGTAGTTTCTACTAGTGGGGCCAAATCATCTAGCTTCATAGTTTGTACCCATTGATGGGCATATAAATCCCATCCATATTTTTGGTAAAACCCAGCATACGATGGCATTAAAATAGTGACTCCTTGTCCACGTTGTTTTAATTCGCCTAATGCTAATTTCAGTAATTTTTTGCCTACCCCACTACGACGTACAATAGGGTCTGTGGCAACTCCCACCATGTAAGACATAGGCAGGTCCACACCACGAACACGTATAATATTTTGTCGTAAATGGACGGTACTCACCAAATAACTACGATCGATACCAACCATCGTATTTTCTGGTTCATAAGCAGTATCAAAATAATAGTTAAAAAATGGATGACCTTCTGGCTCAAAACAATAGGCCCACAAACGCTTTACATCTTTTGTGTCCGTATCTTTTGCTATTCTAAATTTCAAAATAATCCCTCTTCCATCGTTATGGTACATTGAAAATAGTTCGAATACTTTATATTAGTATTATATAAAAAAATAAGGGTCTACTGCTAGACCCTTTATGCACTTCTTTTCTGAAAGTTTACTATATATACAGCAATACTCCATCTATAAACAATTTCGCTCCATATCCGAATAAAATCAATCCACAGATACGGTTGATCCATACGAGTTGCGAAATTTTGATACGCTTTGCTAATTTGTGAATAATAGTCGATAATGCTCCAAACCAAGCAAAAGCAGACACGATGTATCCCAGTAAGAAATAGATGGATGACTCCTCAGGAATGCTGGCTTTCACAGCACCGAACATCATCGTCACATCGATAAGTGCCTGAGGGTTCAGCCATGCTACCGCAAAGGCAGTAGTCACAATATTCCAAATTGTCACATTCGTATCCACATGAGATACATTCGGCTCTGAATTAAACACGGTATAGCCCATGTAAAAGATAACCGCTCCTCCCAAAAGAAGTACGATGCCTTTCAAAAAAGGCCATATATCAAAGATAGCACCAATGCCATAAAACGCCGATACACTTAAGGTAAGATCGAAAAATGCCACGATTAGAATGGTAGTAATAATACGTGATGCCTTTTGTACCAGTGCTGTATTAATGATAAATAGATTCTGCATCCCTATGGGCGCCAACACAGCAAACCCAATCAGTAAGCCTTCCCAAAAATAGGTCATATTGGCTCCTTTCATTCTCTACATCAATCCCGTTACTGTCTAGTCATTATATACCTTGACGCGGGTCTTGCACAGTATCAGCAAGCGAACGCAAGGCCACATCGCAAGAACAAACGATTCCTTGGTCAGAAAGAAAATAAAACTCCTAGGAACTTATCATATGTCCCTAGGAATTATATACTATTCGCTACACGTTATCCTCACAGGCGCCTTGTTTGATACAACGAGCATCATATTTTTCAGCAAAATGATCTGGGTTGTAAGATTCTTTCGCCATGCGAAGCCCTGGTAATCCCATATCTTCTTCACGGTTGATAAACTGTGTATCTACGAACTCATGACGAATAAATTCATTATTGATGGCTTGATATAAACCACGGATGGTTGGATTTGCTTTCTCAATATGAATCAGCGCCATATGTTCATTCAACATTTCTCCAATGGTGAAAGCTTCTACTCGTCCGAACAATTTAATACAACCACCTACAAGGCCTAATGCATCCCAATGGTCAAAGAGTAAATTAATCGCTGTTAGTTCATCTTCAATGCCTTCTTCATGATGTGTTTCCACCCATTGTTCTGCCGCTTCACGACATAAAGGAATTGTATTCTCATCAATTGGCATATATTCATAATTAGAATATTGCATACGGAATTGATTTAAATGGTTTTTCTTTTGACGTAACTTTTTACCTGCTAAGGTAATCATATCTTCTGTACGATAGATATATTCAAAGTTATCACGGTCAGGTGTAAATTCATAACAATCTGGACACAACTTTTGCATCCGTTCCATCATGATTGGATTAACACCTTTTAATAAAAATGGAATTTGGTTCTCTTTGAACCACTCTTTCGCCATTTGTAATCCATCTACAAACTTGGCATCTTTTCCAGCAAACGGTGGTAACATAAATGGAGATTCTGTCACTCCACCACCTTTAATAAATAACACACCTTCTTCTTCTGCCCAAGTAATGCCATAAATATCTTGCCACATAAACAATGTAGTAAAACTATTATCTGACGCTTCATAATGATGCTCTCCAAAGTACGCATCAATACGGGGCTTATCTTCTAAGGTAAAACGCTTAAAGTCTAAAATAGGACTCGCCTCCTAATACTCTGATTTTATGATATAACATTACTATTATATGCTATTCATCGATAAAATTCAATGCAGAAAAAGCGCCATTGTAGAATCGGCCTTTCTTGTCCCCTTATCTGACAAAATTCCACAAACGCAAGAAGAGCACGACATGTTCCGGAGCAAACCTAACCACTGTATCAGTTTGCGGAGGAATGTGTCGTGCTCTTCCCTTCTACTCAATTAAGAATGGCAAGAAAGCCGATATTAAAACAAGCTTTCATCTTCTTTTAGATCTTCTCCAGAAATAACCGCTACAGAGGCAATTTTATCTCCTTCGTCTAAGTTCTGTGTTTTCACGCCAGAAATAGCTTTACTTTTCTTCACCGCAATATCATTTACATCAAAGCGAATGATTTTACCTTGTTCAGAAATAAGCATCATTTCATCGTTGTCATTCACGATTTCTACGGCCACTACTTCACCAGTTTTTTCCGTGATTTTAAAGTTTTTCGTCCCTTTACCACCACGTTTTTGTACTGTATAGGAGCTTTCCACATTGCGTTTGCCATATCCTTCTTCACTGATAGTAAAGACTTGGCATTCTTCGCCAGTGCCGTGGATGATGCTAGCGCCTACAACTTCGTCACCAGTATTGAGATTAATACCTTTCACACCACGAGCTGCTCGTTTCATTAAACGTACATCAGATTCATGGAAGCGAATAGCCATACCTTTTTTCGTACCTAGCAATACATCTTGGTTACCATAGGTTAATCCTACGGAGATTAACTGATCTCCTTCATCCAATGCCACTGCATTCAAACCACCGCGACGAATATTGCGATACTCATCAATAGCCGTACGTTTTACAACGCCCTGTTTTGTAACCATAAACAGGTTCACATCGCTAGAGATGCGTTCTAAGTCGATCATGTTCGTCACTGTTTCCCCTACATTAAGAGGTAATACGTTAATGATGGCTGTACCCCGTGAATTACGACTAGATGCTTCTGGCACTTCGTAGGCTTTTAAACGGTACGCACGACCTGTGGATGTAAAGAATAACAATGTATTATGTGTACGTACATGCATAATTTGTGCTACATAATCATCATCTTTTGTTTTCATTCCCACAACACCTACGCCACCTTTATGTTGGTTGCGATACACATTAGCATTCATGCGTTTAATATAACCTTGACGAGTTAATGTGATAACCATTTCTTCATCAGCAATTAGATCTTCTACATCGAAGTCAGACGTATCAATCGTAATTTCACTACGGCGTTTGTCGCCATATTTTTCTTTCATGGCAATCAATTCTTCTTTGATAATTTCACGTTGACGTTCGTCGGAGGCTAAGATTGCTTTTAAATCTGCAATCAACACTAACAATGCTGCATGTTCTTCTTCGATTTTTTCGCGTTCCAAACCTGTTAAACGAGCTAAACGCATATCTAAGATAGCATTCGCTTGAATTTCTGTAAGGCTGAACTTTTCAATCAAAGCGGCACGAGCAATATCTGTAGTTTGAGAACTACGGATAGTATGAATCACTTCATCAATGTGATCTAAAGCAATCAACAAACCTTCCAATACATGGGCACGAGCTTCTGCTTTCGCCAAGTCGAATTCTGTACGGCGTACAATCACTTCTTGACGGTGCGTTAAGTAATGACCTAGTACTTCTTTCAAAGTCAATACTTTTGGATGGCCTTTCACCAATGCTAGCATAATTACGCCAAATGTATCTTGTAATTGTGTATGTTTATATAATTTATTCAACACAATATCTGGTTGTACGTCTGCACGCAATTCGATGACGATGCGAAGACCACGACGGTCACTTTCATCACGAAGGGCCGTAATGCCGTCCACCACTTTATCACGGCTTAAATCTGCAATGGTTGCAATTAAGCGCGCTTTGTTCACTTGGTACGGAATTTCTGTGACCACGATACGGTGTTTACCTTTCGTCATAGCCTCAATATGAGCTTTCGCACGCATTTTGATGCTACCACGACCTGTGGCATAGGCTTTTTTTATGCCCTCACGGCCAAGGATAGACGCCCCTGTTGGGAAGTCTGGACCTTTAATAGCTGTCATCAATTGGTTCACATCTACTTCTGGGTCGTCGATAAGCATCACTAGACCATCTACCACTTCCCCTAAGTTATGAGGCGGAATGTTTGTCGCCATCCCAACGGCAATGCCGGCGGAACCATTGATTAACAAGTTCGGAATCTTTGCAGGAAGCACGGTTGGTTCTTCCAAAGATTCATCATAGTTCGGCATGAAGTCCACTGTTTTCTTCTCGATATCTGCTAGCATTTCTGTAGCAATACGAGACATACGAACTTCTGTATACCGCATAGCCGCTGCAGAGTCGCCGTCAATGGAACCAAAGTTACCATGACCATCTACCAGTGGATATCTTGTATTAAAATCTTGGGCCAAACGCACCGTTGCATCATACACAGAACTATCACCATGTGGGTGGTATTTACCAAGTACGTCGCCGACGATACGAGCCGATTTTTTGTACGGTTTCGACGGTGTCATACCTGTTTCATGCATCGCATATAGAATACGACGGTGTACAGGTTTCAACCCATCACGTACATCTGGAAGGGCGCGCATAACGATAACGCTCATGGCGTAATCGATGTAGGAGCTACGCATTTCTTTATCGATTTGGACTGGCACAATCTTGCCATGACTCCAAGCCTTTTCCTCCATTGTATCACCTCATTTTTAAAAACGAATCTATTAACTAAATTATTATACCATTTTATGCACTTTTTTTCTATCTTTTTACATAAAAATTTCAATATGCTCAAATATAAACACTTGTGAACGTATATATTGAATAAATATTCTCACAGTTTTGTAGCTACCTGTCCAACATCATCGTATTCAATCGATTCATACGAAATTGCTCTACCACCTCGATCATAAATCGTTCATCATGGATAGGATTCACATCCATTTTGAATAAATGTGAATCACAATGACAATCGCTACAGCCAAAGCCTTTCACCTCGTCTACGCTAATAGCCTTCATCGCCTTCGCCAATTCGCATTCTAAATCACTGGAACTACGAATCGGTAACGCAGCAATGACAGTACTAACACTTCGCAAATAATCTAAATGCCAATGTTTCTTTTTTCGCTTCCGTTTGTGACGTTCAATGCGTTTTTCTAAATTGGCTTTCGCTGACCCTACATACACATAATAACCGGGTTCAAAGTACATATCTCCTTTACTTCCAATAGTTAAGGTCACTGGCTCTTCCACCTGCAACACCATGAGGTAATCGCCTCGGTCCTCTGCTTCTATGCGCACAGCCACATCATTGTACAGGCACTCTCGTACCACCGTAGGCCTGTGAAACTCTGAAGTCCACTGTAATGCCATGGCCTTCCAATCTAATTGTGGTGCCACCTCAATAAATGTCTTAGTAAATTCCAAATCCGTGTGAAAGTCTGGGGAAAACCACAGAGCTCGTCCCCATTGCACTAAGAATAAAATACCTGTACGATATCCCTCTTGCTGTAATTCTTGCAAATGTAGTAAGTGCTTTCGACCTCGCTCTGTCACCGCATCAGGAAACATCGCCCCTTGATCGCCAAATAATGTACAAGATTTTACTTCCAGTAAAAAATATTCGCCCTTATCATTAGTGAGCAATAAATCAAAGCGGCTATGACCGACTGTGTACTCTCGTCGTACCACTCGCCATTCTTCCCATCCAGGAATCAGTTGTTCCTCGATCATGTACTCTGCCATGTCATTACAATAATTAGTGTCCAACATAATGGGAACACCCTCTCGTTCAATACCGATGACACGATATTGTGTTTTCGCACCTTCTTTTGGATGATGCACCACATACATCTTCACCCCTACAAAAAGAAGTTCCCACATACGACCTGGATTCGGTAAGTGAGCAGCTATGATTTGTCCCTGTAATTCTAAATGGACCACAAATCGATTAGGTCTCTCTACAAAGGTAGCAGTCTGTACATTTTCATATAATACTTTCATATATATCCTTATCTTTCTTTTCTATCACTTCATATACAATAGTGAATTCCTTATAACATTTATGGGCTTCATAAGGTATTTAGCTAATGTATTTTCAACTATTTATATATAAATTAAACCACATACTAAGATGCTATAACTAACTTGAATAAAACACTCTATAAATATTTTTTACCAACCATATATACACTATTTGTGGATAATTCTGTGGGTATCTTGTGTATACTCTGTGTGCAACTTCTAAGTATTGCAACTATTATACCAAACTGTGGATAACCATGTGATTATCTTGTGTATATTCTGTGTGTAATACGTAACTAACTATATTTTACATTTATTTTTCTCTTAACTTAATCACTTTTTGTGGATAATTCTGTGTGTAACTTTAAATTTTCAGTGTATAAGCCGTGTATTATTTGTGAATAAAAACAGTTGCCTCGGCTACATACAAGATTCACTTCTTATAGTATACTAAGAGCATAGGCTTTCGCCTAGTCATATATAATATTTCATAACTTTGACATACATAAAAATTATCAACATTTACTCGATACTAAGGAGATACACATGGCACAAGTGGCAGGCAATTTACAGCGTATCCGTAATGGAAAACGCACCTATGCGATTACCCCTCGCATACCTGGTGGTTTCGTACAACCACAAATGTTACAAAAATTTATCGATGTGGCAAATACATTCCACGCAACTTTAAAAATTACAGGTGCACAACGCATCATGATTACCAACCTAAATGCAGAAGATGTGGACAAAGCATGGGCAATGCTAGGTATGGAACCAGCACACACTGTATCCAATCGTGTGCGTTCTGTAAAAATTTGCCCTGGTACAACATTCTGTAAACGGGCAAAACAAGACAGTGTTCACTTGGGTATGCAATTAGAACGAAAATACATTTCTAAAGAAATGCCGTCCAAAATGAAAATTGGCGTATCTGGCTGTCCTAACTCTTGCTCCGAAGCGATTACCAAAGATATCGGCGTTATTGGCAACGATCAGGGTTGGCAAATCTATGCAGGTGGTAGTGCTGGCGCTCATCCACGCTTAGGCGATTTAATCACAGAAGTAGCTACTGAAGAAGAAGTACTCACTATCATCGATCGCATGATTGCCTACTACAAAGAAAATGCCCAAATCGAGCGTATCGGCCAATTCATTGACCGCATCGGTCTCGACGCATTCCGAGCTGCTGTGTTAGATACAGTGGATTCCCCAACATCTGCTGCTAAAGCATCGGCTGAACCAGTGGTCAAATTACCAGGTCAAGGTAATGCAGGACTTGCAGAAGCTGCTGCACCTGCTAACGACAAAGGAGCTACTCCACTTTCACCGGGACAACTCATTACAAAAGATACTATCGTTCGTCATATCGTCGACGTATATCCAGAATTGATTCCTATTTTACAATCCATGGGAATGGGTTGCCTAGGCTGTCCTTCTTCCACAGGGGAACCTCTATGGCAAGCGGCAAATATCCACGGCATGGATATCGATGAATTAGTAGCAAAACTCAATGCAGGTCGTAATGTATCTGAAATTGCTATTACAAAAGATTCCATCATTCGTGATATTATAGATATGTATCCACAAACGGTGCCTGTGTTGCAATCCATCGGTATGGGTTGTCTAGGCTGTCCTTCCTCGACAGGAGAACCATTATGGCAAGCCGCTAGCATTCACGGCATGGATGTGGATGAACTTGTTTCCAAATTAGAAGTCGCACGAAAAGGAGCTTAACATGTCAGCAGTACTGGGACACATTCATTTCTGGTTATACAAAAAAATTCAGCTTATCGCTGAACGCGAACAATTGATTAAAAAAGAGGCACACACTCGCCTCGACGATTTAGCAGATGAGTTATATGCAACCGCTATCGATTTGTATGGAAAACCAATTCCTCCAGATCGCCAGTTGGATCGTATCATCGACCATAATAATATTCATGGTTGGTTACACAACCAATTACAAACATCTTCTGTTCGTGAAGCTACTTTTATCAAAGATTTAACTGATTGTGGTGGCGATGATGGCATTGACGCTGTATTAGAAGCTTTTATCAAACAAGGTGCAATGTGCGGTACAGAAGCGAAAGAAAAGCTGACAGCTCAAACAGCACCAGCGATCTACACTGTGATGCAAGACTACTATGTGAACGGTATGCCTTGTGACCCAAGTGATACTGTGATCGAGCAAACCGATACTACCTTTAGTTGGTACGGAAATCACCAAAATCAAATTTCTTATTGGAAAACAGCGGGCGTGAATCCAATTATTATGGCCGCTGCCTTCCAAGCATGGTTCAGTGCCTTCGTCAGTCACGTAGCACCGGACTTTGCGTTCAGCGTGAACCTTGATGGTGATATTCCTGTATATACAATTGCTAAAAGCTAAGTAGCTTATCCTTTTTATATTATATATGGCAGCACATTCGCTGCAGTGATTGACTTTCACCACTGTGAAAGTCCCCAGAATAGGAGGTTCTACTATGGCAGGAACTGTAAAACAAGAACTAGGTTTAATTTTTGATGGCCCAAACTACAAAATTGTGAAAAAAGGCGGCGTCGCTGGTGACAAAGTGGAAAAACACAATCACCCAGAAGCTAACGTCATCTTCACTGTGGTAAAAGGTAAAGTGAACGTATTCCTTAACGAAACAGAATCCCATATCTTAACACCAGGCGAAGTATTACACTTCGACGGCAACAACTACATCCAAGCTACATTAGTAGAAGATAGCGAGTTCGTTGTAAACCTAATTCATAAATAAGCCAATATAAAAATAACCCTCAGACCTTGCGATCTGAGGGTTTTCTTTATATCTTATTTGTTGATACGTGCTACTACATCTGGAGTTAAGTCGATAACTTGATTACCTTCTTTAACAGCGCCAGCAGATGTTGGATTAGCCACTAATACATCGATATTTTTTTCTTTTGCAATAGCTTGAATTGCTTCTGCTACTTTTTTATCCAATGGAGCTAATACACTTGCTTCTTCTTGATTATATTTTTCTTGGATGCCACGAACACTTTTATCAAAATATGCTTGTTTTTCTGCATCTGTTTTAAAGTTATTTAGTTTCTTGAATTCACCTTCTAATTTAGGACCGTATTCAGCACGTAATTTATCAATTTGCATTTGGATAGCACCAAAGCCATTATAGCCCGTGTAGATAGCTTCTTCGTTAATTACGCCTACATTAGCAGCGTTAGATACTGTGAAAGCACCAACTACAGCTAGTGCACCTAAAGTTGCAATCTTTTTAGTTAAGTTCATGTATAAGCCTCCCTGTGAGAAATATTTTCATCTATTTATCTAGTATAGCAAAGTTATTTCCAATTAGCAAATCACCTTGCCCCCTTACTATACTTTATATATATGAAATCTAAATGAAATATATTCTACACATCCATATGATAAGTTAATTATTATTTATCCTCACTTACATAGACATATTCTTCTTTTTTCAATTTACTGATAATTTCTGGAACCATGCCGATTAAACGATCAAAGCCAGTATATTTAGCAGATCCTTTAATATTGAATAATTCAATGCGTTCCCCTTTGATTACAAGCACAGCTGTTGGCTCAACTTTTGCTCCGCCACCGCCAGCTTTTTGGCATCCCCCTAAACCAAGGGATACATCCACAAATGGTACAATCGTAGTATCCCCTAACTGCACAGGTTCACCCACTACTGTTTCTACACGAATCATTTCTTTAAATTGCTCAAATAAAGGCTCTAAATTGTCTTTTAAGTTTGTAAGTTTAGTATCCATCATGACCTCCTACTATTCTTCAACTTCTGAAAGTTTTTATTTTGCACTTTGCTTACGACGTCGATACTGTACAAATGCTTTTACGCTGTCCAGTAGACACTCTCTAACTGCTTTTTTTACTATAAATAGAGTTCCATAGAAAGCAAATACACCTAGCTGCATATGTCCTTTTACTTCTAAACTACCTGTATAGGCAAATTCCGTATAAGTGAAATTAACCTGTTCCACTTGTTTGGGGCACACTGTATAGGCTGTTGCAGTAATGAGACCCATTTCATAGGGTTTAGGAATTCCAAAATCCCCTTCTAATCGGAATACTCTAGGACTAGCATGACTAGCACATTGCTTACTAACTATAAACAGTGCTTCATAGAGTTTAGGGTTTGATACATGTTTCCACCACCAAAATGTTGGTAAATCTTTTGTATCTTCTTTCTCTTCCGTCGTTTCTTCTTGTGGTGATGTAGAATCTACTGAATCCAAGACATGTCCATTCGCATCAAATCGTACAGATGTTACTGGCTCTGGGCCCGTATATCCAGATAATGGATACGGATCTCTTTCTTCTTCCACGTGTTTTGTGTCTACATCATCTTGCTCGTCGTCTGTCGCTAAGGGATCTAGCTCTTCTTTTACCCTACGATTTAACCAATCCTCGTAATCACGGGCAGAGCCGACTTTCATAGACCCTAATACATAAACTTCCTTAAACAAGGAATGGCCTTGCTTATAGGCGAGATGCACCTTTAACACTCGGTACATCCATTCTAATCGGAAGTCAAATTCATAGGGCTTGCGTGAACTTACTTTCAGACTATATGTGATAGGAATACATAGAATGGCTATGATGACAGCTATTACCAATAGCAATAGAATCATCCATAGTGACACGATACCACCTACCTTTCAGTATGTTATACGATGTTAATACTTAAATTATAACATTCTTTACCCTTAATGCTCAATACCAAGACGTGCTTCTACGCCTTGATCATAATAATGACGATATGACTCCATGACAGTGACTAAATCCGCTTCGTCAAGAAGCCATTGTGGGGCACCACGGCCTGTAAATACCACTTCTACATTTGGATTTCGAGCTGCTAGGAGATCACGCCCTTCTGCTTCTTCAATTAATCCAAAAAACAAAGCCATATTGTATTCATCTAAGATAACAATATCGAAATCGCCTGTTGCCACAGCCTGTAGAGCTCTTTCTTGACCTATGTGAATCAAATCCTTATATTCTTGTGGCGGCTGCCCCTTAGGAAACACGACTACATCATCTCCCCATCGACGCAACTCTTCATCGCTTTTCATGCCTTCAGGAATAATAAAAAAAGGTTTTCCTACTGTTTCTACTGTGATAGGGTCTAATTGATCTAATACAGCATGTTCTGAGTACACCTTAGATTTCATAAATTGAAGTAGTAGCACTTTCTTTCCTACTCCTGCAGCACGCACTGCTAGGCCGATGGCTGCTGTTGTTTTCCCTTTGCCATCACCTGTATAAACTTGTACATAGGATTTCATAATTGCCTCCTATTGAATGGGCAAAAATAATAATGGATCCGTAGCCACACCATTCACCCTCACTTCGTAGTGAACATGACTACCTGTACTTTTACCAGTACTACCCATAAGTGCAATGGATTGTCCTTTTTTCACAGTCATTCCCGCTTGTACTAAGAGTGCTGAGTTATGCCCATATTTTGTAATAAATCCATTACCATGATCAATTTCTATTAAATTGCCATACCCTCCAGCATAGGCTGCATAAGTTACAGTACCTGCCGCCGTAGCTACTATTGTTGTTCCTGTATCATTAGCAATATCTAACCCCTCGTGGAAGGCACCACCACCATAAACAGGATCTTGTCGCGCCCCAAAGGTAGAACTGATGACGCCTTTAGCCGGCCAGATTGATGGCATGTGGCTATTAGCATCACTAGCATCTCCTTCCATGGCTAGCAAAGATTGTAATTCTCTAATATCTTTGCCTACCCCTTCTCTTAGCACATTATATAAGGTATACATAGATACCATACGACGTTGTGCTTGACGATCTAAGCTAGATATACGTGCAGATAGATGAGTTGTTGTGAAAGTCTTATTTGAGCTTTTGGGAGAAGGGTCCTCTTTCTCTTCTTTATTTTGGGTGGTTCCATCTGCTTTCTGCAGTGTACCAGACTCTGTGCCTTTGATCATATTTCTAATATTTTGATCTAGCTCATCAAGAGTTTTCATTTTTTTATCCAAGACTTCTACTTTTTGGTCTAATAATCGTAATTGCTCTTTTTGTAATTGATTTTCTTGGCGCAATTGCAACACTTCTACTTGTCGCGCTATCCCCCAGATACCAAATCCCAAAAAGATAACTAAAATGGCAATTAATATAATGGCTATCGTCTTTATTTGTTGTTTTGTAAACTGCAAATTCCAGTCATTACCATCTTGTTTCAGATGTGACTGCAACCACTTAGGTATTTGCATATAACATCCTTTCTATGCTGACACAGAAGAACTTGCTAACACATCTCCATTGCTTCGTTGTCCCATAGCAGATTGCAAGCTAGCTAACTCTTCTTGTGAAAGACTGGCTAAACTTTTACCATTTACAATTGGTTTTGTAAAAATACGTGATTCATTTCGTCCATATATACTAGAGATGACAATACCATTGAAATTTCCATCTAATAACGTCAAGGAAAAGGACAATTCATTGCCAATATTTTCAAAAGCATTATATTTCACAAATCCAATATGCTGAAATGTTTGTGCTTGTGTAGATTGAATCACTTTTTGTTCTGATAAAATGGTTTCCCAAGTACTTGCCATATCTCGTAATTCTTTCACTTCAATAGCAAGACGTCGCTCAATACTTTGTCCATTTTCTCCATCCATAAAATATCGATACCGTTTGGTAAGGCGACTTACTCGTATATGTAAACTGAACGCATGTAATACTAACAATAAAACAATACTTCCTAGTATCCATGGTAACCAAGGTAATAGTTGTTCTAACACAATAATCCTTTCTATTCTAATTCATGTTCAAATGGCTGTATAGCACGTTGTAAGATGCCATGTAAGGAGGCTATCAAAACACCATAGTTAACAATTGGCACCCCTTGGACAGTGGCTACATCAATACGTCGTAACACCTCTCGACGTGTCAACATACACCCCCCACAATGAATGATAACATCATACTTAGATACATCATGAGGAAAATGTCCACCACTGGTCCACTCTAACTGTAAGTCTGTGTAGCCTTTTGCTGTTAGCCATCTTGGAATTTTTACTGTTCCAATATCTTCACATTGTTGGCGGTGTGTACAGCCTTCACTGATCAATACATGTGAACCCGCTCGCAATTGCTCTATAGCATGTACACCTGCCACTAAATCTTTTAATTTTCCTTTAAATCGTGCCATCAAAATAGAAAAGCTTGTTAAAGCTATATCCTTTGGCACAATTTGACTCACCGCCTCAAAGGCTTGGGAGTCAGTAATAACCAATTTAGGTGATTTCTGCAATTGCTGCAATGTAGTGGCCAGCTCCTCTACTTGGCACACCATAGCCATACCATGATGATCCAAAATTTCACGAATCATTTGCACTTGTGGCAAAATAATACGACCTTTAGGAGCTGATTCATCAATAGGGCATACTAAGACAAATACATCCTTTTCTTCAATGTAACCACCTAACAAAGATTGTACCTCTTCATCAACTGGTTTTAATTTACTTAATGCCTCTAATAATGCCATTCGGCTTGTACTATCACTCACGTCTGCTACTATGACCTGTGATGTATAAGGTTGTAATTCCCCATGGGATTTAATAAAATCAGATCCCTTGCATCCTTTTACTTCGTTAATCACTACTAAGGTAGGAATATGTCTACTTTCTAATTGTTGTAACCACTCTATATCTTCCGGAATCGGCTCAACATCAGTACGCATCATATACACTGCTAGATCCATCGTTGATAATACTTGTTTCGTTTTGTCTACCCGTAACAAACCTAGTTCCGATGTATCATCAATACCCGCTGTATCTACAATCATCACTGGGCCCAAGGGCAACAATTCCATCCCTTTAGACACTGGATCTGTCGTAGTCCCCGCAATGGGAGATACCAAAGAAATCTGTTGCTCTGTCAGCGTGTTAATCAGAGTAGATTTACCTGCATTGCAACGCCCAAAAAAGCCTATGTGCAAGCGATTCCCTTTAGTTGTTTCTAATACCATAGACTTCCTTTCTATTCACCTTCAATATAGCTAATTAAACGCATTAGTTCTTCTTCACTTTTAAAAGAAACTTCAATAGTACCTTGTACTTTTTTAGTGTTCTTTAAGCGAATATCTACAGGAGCACCTAAACTATGTTTGAGCCTTTGCATTAACTTTCGTAACTCCGCCGTTGCTTTTGGTTGTGTAGATGTTAAACGTTTCTTCCCAGATTGTAGTTCTTTCACAAGTTGTTCTATTTGACGAGCATTTAAGCCTTTTTCCTTAATGCGTTCCAGCGCTTGTAGTTGCAAATGTTCTTCAGCTAATGCCAATAAAGGTCTAGCCTGCCCCACTGTTAGCGTCCCTATTTCCAATTCTTCTTGTAAAAACTCCGGTAATTGTAATAGTCGCACAATATTGGCTACATAGGAACGACTGCGACCTACAATAGTAGCAATTTCTTCTTGTGTTTTTTTGAAAGTATCCATTAAATATTGATACCCAAAAGCTTCTTCGATAGGGTTTAGGTTCTGTCTCTGTAAATTTTCTACTAAAGCAATTTCACTCACTTCTTCTGTGGTGTAGTCTCGCACCACCACAGGAATTTTAGTAAGTCCCGCCTTCTGACAGGCACGCCACCGTCTTTCACCAGCTACAATTTCATAATAATCATCTACCTTGCGAACCGCAATAGGCGCAATCAATCCATGAGCCTGAATAGAAGCTACTAAAGTCTCCATATCTTCTTCTGAAAAGCGTTTACGAGGCTGATTAGGATTAGGCTTTATTTTAGTAATATCAATTTCATAGCCACTTTTATGTCCATCTTTAAAAGAACCAGACAATCCAAAAGACCCTAGGCCTTTACCAAGTCCACCTTTTGTTTTTTTAAGCACCACGTTCTATTACCTCCCGCGCTAAAGCACAATATACTTCAGCTCCTTTGGATCGTTTATCATAGATAACAACTGGTAAACCATGGCTAGGAGCCTCTCCCAATTTCACATTTCGTGGTATTGTTGTTGTATATACAGACTCTCCAAAGTAATTTGTTACTTCTTCTGCCACTTGTACGGCTAGTTTGGTGCGTCCATTGTACATAGTAAGAACCACACCTTCTAGTTCTAAATCTTCATTTAATTCGTCTTGTACAAGTTCGATTGTTTTAATTAATTGGCTAACCCCTTCCAGAGCATAAAACTCTGTTTGTATAGGAATTAACACGCTATTAGAAGCGGTTAAGGCATTAATGGTTAGCATACCTAAAGATGGTGGGCAGTCTATAAGGATATAATCATAGTCCTCTACGATAGGTGCTATACACTGTTTCAAAGTATAGCCTTTATCTTCCATAGCTACCAAATCCACCTCAGCCCCAGCTAGATCTATCGTTGTTGGCGCAATTTGCAAGGTATCTATTACTGTAGATTCTATGATATCTGTGATAGATACATCATCTACAAGCATTTCATATACGCCTTGTTCAATGTTTTCTTTATCTATTCCTAATCCACTTGTAGCATTTCCTTGAGGATCTAAATCTAATAAGAGTACTCGTTTTCCCTCTACGGCTAAAGATGCGCTTAAATTTACAGCAGTTGTCGTTTTACCAACGCCACCTTTTTGGTTAGCTACGGCAATAATTCTAGCCATTATTTCACCTCTTTCTTATAATCTTATCACATTATAACATATATTTTCGTATTTTATATGAAAGCTATGGGTATTTCTTCATCTTTTTATATATTTTTTTATGTTTCACGTGAAATATTATGACCTCTATCTAATTAATTGTTTCACGTGAAACAATCCCTCTATGAACTCACTATATAGACACTTTTAATCATTGACAAATAGTTTTATATACAGTACGATTTTCATATGATTTATAGTAACTATGAAAGGATAGGCTCATGATGAAACAACTACGTCCTTGGATACTTGTTATCGCCTTTTTATTCTCTCTCTTTTCCACTTCACAATTAGAAGCGATGCATGTAAAAGGAAATGAACTACCAGCAACAGACTTAGTAGTAGCAGGTATCCCTGCAGGATCTACTACCGATGCTATTTATAAAAGTTTGGGGGGGCTACTGCTCTTAAACCAAATAGAGTAATTTACGGAGGCATCACCTTCCATGTAAGTAACAAACACTTTCCGGAAACAACAATGACAACTATAGACAACCGAGATGCTGTCACTGCTAGAGGTATCGCTGTCGGAGATAGTATAGCAGACATTTACACAAAATATGGTCAACCTAGTATGGTATATAATAAAGAAGGCGTTCACGTTCTTTTTTATGGCGTATATATGCCAACTTACGATTATAGAAAAGGAATCGAGTTTATTACAAACGGAAATTCTATCATAAGAATTAAAATACTCAGCGGTATTTCTCAGTAATGTTTCACGTGAAACATCCTACAGGTTAATCACAATACACGTGCGGTGGAGTCCGTATTCAACGCATATCTACATACAAATAAAAAGGAACATGGCATTTCTTCTGCCATGTTCCTTTTTATATATTTTTATAAAGAATTTTAAGCCATCTAATCCTTCTAGATACCTCATCTCATGGAGTAACTCTTCTGAGAATTCTGCCTACTAAGTGTTATAGTATGCTAACTATTCATCACCTAATAAGCCTTTCACTATATTCACTGCGGAGATACCATCTTTGGCATAGGAGTCAGCCCCGGCTTCATCTGCGTAGGCTTGTGACAATACAGCTCCACCTACCAGTACCTTCGCATCCACTCCTGATTCACGGATGGCTGCAATGGTTTCATTAATCATCGGCATCGTTGTAGTCATCAAAGAGGCAATCCCAATAATCGGGGCATTATGCTCTTTTGCTGCTGCTACAATTTCTTCTGGAGATACATCTTTTCCTAAGTCCACGATTTGGTATCCATTGTTTTCTAACAAGGCAGATACGATATTCTTACCTAAATCATGGATATCACCTTTTACCGTAGCTAAGATAATAGTAGCCTTCTTCTCTGCAGTACCTTCTGGCAACACTTCTTTAATCGTTGTAAAAGCCGCTTGCATCGTTTCTGCCGCTAGCATAACCTGTGGCAAGAAGGCTTTACCAGATCCGAACTTTTCACCTACTACCGCCATGGCATCGGATAAACCTCTACGAGTCACTTCCAATGGGTCTAAGCCTTGTGCTAAGGCTTCTTTTACCAATGGCACAACCGCCTCTTTTTCCCCTTGTTCTACGGCATGTTTAATGCATTCAATAGGATCATCACTATGGAAAGCTTCTGCTGTAGCTTTTACCTTTTTCGTCACCACTGCATTTTCATCGTCATCACCATATTCAGCAATAAAATCCGCTGCAGCTGGGTCAAAGCCCATAAATGTGCGGCCTGTAATAAAAGCTTTTCGTACGATTTCATTCATTGGGTTCATGATAGGACAAGTCAAACCACTGCTCAATGCCATCGTTAAGAATTGTGCATTCAAGTACGCCCGTTGTGGCAAGCCAAAGGATATATTAGATAAACCCATCACTGTTGGGAATCCAAAAGTTTCTGCATAGAGTTTTAATGTTTTTAATGTTTCTCTTGCTGCATGTTGGCTACTTGCTAAGGTCAATACTAATGGGTCAAGCAATAAATCATTTGGTCGCAATCCATAGTTGTACGCTTCTAAGACAATTTCTTTTGCTAAAGACACACGCTCTTCTGCCGTTTCTGGTAATTCTTTTTTACCTAATGGCAAGCATAATAACGCTGCACCATAACGTTTTGCTAATGGTAATACCGCTTCCAATTGTTCTGGCTCTGCGTTCACAGAGTTCAATAATGGACGACCTGGGTAAGCTTTTAAACCAGCTTCCATCGCTACTGGATCCAATGTGTCGATGGATAAAGGAACCTCTACAAGCATCGTTAATTCTTCGATAGCTCGTTTCATCGTTTCCCCTGGATCAACGCCTGTGACACCCATGTTAACATCCAACACGTCTGCCCCAGCTTCTACTTGGGCTAACGCATCTTTTTTCACCATTAAGAAGCTACCCTTGCGAATTTCTTCTGCCAACACTTTACGGCCTGTTGGATTAATGCGTTCCCCGATGATGATTGGTTTTTCTTGCAAGCCTACTTTCACTACGCTAGTACGACTTGTGAAAGCCGTAAACGGTTCTACATGTGGTCGTTCTGCCGGTGTATGTGCTCGTGCCGCTTTTGCAATAGCTTCAATGTGTTTTGGCGTACTACCACAACAAGCACCTAAATACGTTGCCCCTGCATCGAGGAAACGAGGTGCATATTCGCCCATCTCTTCTGGTCCTAATGGGAAGATAGTTTCTTTCCCTACGAGTTGTGGCATACCTGCATTCGGCTGAATACTAATTGGCAAGTTCGTTACTGCTGCCATGCGTTCTACCAGAGGCAATAATTGTTCAGGTCCTAAGGAACAGTTAATACCTACGATATCTGCTTCCATAGCATCCATCAAGATAGCTGCTGCTTCTGGTGGTGTGCCTGTAATAGTACGTCCATCTTCGCTGAAAGAGAACTGACAGATAATTTTTACATCCTCTTTTGTTTTTCCTAACTCGTCACGAGCATCTTTAGCCCCCAACAAGGCAGCACGCATTTCTTGGATATCAATGATCGTTTCAATAATCAGGTAATCTACCCCTGCATCGATAAGGGCTCTTGCTTGGTCTTTGAAAGTCTCATAAATCTCATCAAATTGAGCCACCCCTAATGGCGCCATAAAACGACCACTAGGACCCATATCACCTGCGATTTTTGCATTCGGATTAATCTTATCACGAGCCGCTTGTGCTACTTTCACAGCAGCACGATTGATTTCATCCATACGATGACCCAATTGGTATTCATCCAGTTTTAACGCTGTCCCACCAAAGGTATTAGTCGTAATAATATCACTACCATGACGTAAATATTCTGCATGGATATGCTCCACTACGTCCGGATGTTCTACATTAAATAATTCTGGACAAGCCCCGTCACCAAGACCTGCCGCTTGCAGCATGGTACCCATGCCGCCATCTATAATATATACCATATGTCCCTCACTTATGTATCAGGCACATTGCTCGCCCAAGGCAATATACTTCGTATAACGATGACTATACTCTTCCCCTGTATCAGTACATCACGCTACTTATCTATACATCAATTTATTATTTAAAAAAAGTATAACTATCATAAGGATATCCCACATAGGATACCTTTTCAGTACTATCTATCACAAACGATACGTTTGTTTAAATGCACGACGTTCTCCCCTTCTCTGGCAACTTACGAGATGCGCACTCTACTTGGCTACAAGATGTGCAACCTCGTTGTGTTTTTGGTCCTTCTTCATCTACTGTTTGACAGCCCACAATAGCCGTTACTGATTTACGTGGAAATAGCATGCTTGTGTCTGTCACCGTCAATCCAATTTCTTCTGTCTTAATAATCTTAGCAAATTCTTGTTGTACTGTGACAGGCCAATTGCCATAGCCTGGGCTAAAGCGCCATGTCGTTTTAAAACCTTGTTTTTTTGCCTCTCTGTCGATGAGTTCATTTACCTGATCTGCCACTTGTTCTACAGCGGTTGTAGCCGCTGCATCCACGAGAAGACCTAGTGTAGATTTGCCTTCTTTAAATAAAGCAGAACTGCGTTCTTCTACGGCTTCTCCTACTGTGACAGCGAGAACATATACTTTTTTAGCATTCCCTAAATGACGAATGATGCCTGTAGCATCCAGCACCATAGGCGGGTTACTAAGAATTGTATGTGTGTCTGCATCGTAATCATAGCATTGGTACACACCACGAGGTTCTGCCACTAATTGTACTTCTAGGGCAGCTTCTTTCACATACTGCTCTGGAAATCCCTCCGCATGTTTTAATCCGGAGTATCGTTTTATTTCATCTTCATTGAGTTTTGGTAATCGTCCGTTATAGATTGCCATTGTCTCACCTCAATCTTGTATTGCAAATATAAAACATGTGCGAACACAACGTGACCGCACATGTAAAGAGTACTCATTAAGTATATCATAGATATAACTTATAAGCATTTTTCTATATTTTATTATGAGTTATAGTGCATAGCTATAAAGGTTTTATTTTAATCTCTTTTGGTTTTCGAGGGTATTTCTTAGCCGTAGGTTTTACCTTTTTGATATACACAATAGCTCGTTTATCCTCTAAGGTCGGTAACGTCACTTCTTTGACCTCTACAATTTCACCGCCCAAGATGGATACAGCACGTTTACTTTCCTCTAATTCTTCTTGCACGATAGAGCCTTTTAATGCCACCATATAACCCCCTACTTTCACATAGGGAAGTCCCCATTCCAATAAGATGGATAAGCGAGCCACCGCACGGCTAGTGAGAAGATCGAAAGATTCCCGGTACTCTTGATGTGCCAAATCTTCTGCACGGCCATGTAAAGTTTGTAATCCTTGTAAGTCTAAGTCCTCAATAACACCATCTAAAAAGCGGAGTCGCTTTTGTAAAGAGTCAAATAAAGTAATTTGCAAGGACGGATCATAGATGCCTAGGGGAACACCTGGAAAACCTGCACCAGTCCCTAAATCGATGACCGTTGCACCTTTTGTAAAATACTTAGGGTCATAACAAGATAGAGAGTCAACCACATGTTTTAAAGCAAATTCTTCTGGGTCAGTAATTCCCGTCAAATTCATATGCTCATTGGTGGTCACTACTTGTTCATAAAACCGTTGCAGTTGGTCAATTTGTGTATCTGTGAGGTCCAAACCATAAGTGTTGGTGTGGGCTTTCACATAGTCTGAAAATATCATATTAACCTCTTTCACGGTAGTACTGCTCAATTTGCACTAAGAGCACAGAAATGTCCGCAGGGGACACCCCAGAAATACGGCTCGCTTGACCAATGGAATGGGGGCGTACAGCGTTCAATTTTTGAATGGCTTCTAAAGATATACCTTTCATCGCTGTATAATCCCAATCTTGAGGAATAATTTTCGCCTCTAACTTGCGAACCTTTTCTACTTGTTCGAGCTGCTTTTTAATATAGCCATCATAGGTGATAGTAATATCAATTTCTTCTTCCACAGGCGCTTCGTAGCGAGGCAATCCGAATGCCTCTGCCACTACTCCATAGGATAGTTCGTTACGTTTCACCAAATCGTAAGCCTTGATGCCCGTTTTGATACGAGGCGTACCAATACGATCTAATATTTGTTGAGTTTCTTCGCTAGGATTTACAGGTGTATCCGCTAGTAATTGAATCGCCTCTTCGATCTTACCTTGTTTCTCTTTGAAAGCTTTATATCGTTCTTCCTTAACAAGTCCAATTTCATAGCCTTTTTCTGTTAAGCGCATATCTGCATTGTCTTGACGAAGTAACAAGCGATATTCACTGCGGCTCGTCATCATGCGGTACGGTTCTTTCGTTCCTTTCGTTACCAAATCATCGATGAGTACACCGATGTAGCCTTCGGAGCGAGATAAGATAAATGGCTCTTTTCCTTCTAACCATAAGGCTGCATTGATACCTGCCATCAAGCCTTGTGCGGCCGCTTCTTCATAGCCAGATGTACCATTGGCTTGACCTGCAGAATACAAACCTTGGATATGCTTCACTTGTAAAGCAGGTGTCAATTGCAATGGATCTAAGCAATCATACTCGATAGCATAAGCTGGACGCATGATTTCTACATCTTCCAAACCAGGGATAGTTCGTAGGAACGCATATTGCACATCGATTGGTAAGCTTGTGCTCATACCTTGGACGTACATTTCGTTGGTGTGATTGCCTTCTGGTTCCACAAATAATTGATGGCGTTGTTTATCTTCAAAACGAACCACTTTATCTTCGATGGATGGGCAATATCTTGGGCCCGTCCCTTCAATGACGCCCGTGTACATAGGGGCACGATGTAAATTGCCACGAATGATATCATGTGTATTTTGATTCGTGAAAGTCAACCAACATACTTGTTCATTGCGGTCGATCCAATCAGACATAAAGGAGAAGGCTCTATGGTGAGAGTCACCAGGTTGCATTTCCATATTCTCTGTGTGCAAGGTTCGTTTATCGACACGAGCTGGTGTACCTGTTTTGAATCGCATTAACTTAATGCCATGGTTCAATAACGATTGAGACAACAATTCCGCTGTCCGTTGTCCATTAGGACCACCTGTATACGCCAATTCTCCAGTAATAATCTTACCTTTTAAGTACGTACCTGTACATAAGATGATGGCCTTTGCTTGGTATACTTCGCCTAATTCAGACACAATACCTTGTACCATACCGTCTTCAATGAGCAATTCATTGACCATGATTTGCTTCACATTAAGGTTCTCTGTATTTTCTAAAACTTCTTTCATACGGCGTTGGTAAGCTACTTTATCAGATTGAGCCCGCAAGGAATGAACCGCAGGACCTTTCCCTGTGTTGAGCATGCGCATTTGGATGGCTGTCGCATCCGCATTGATGCCCATTTCACCGCCCAAGGCATCTAATTCACATACTAGATGACTTTTACCAGGTCCCCCAATGGCTGGGTTACATGGCATAAGAGCAATATTATCTAAATTCAATGTGGCCATCAACGTGCGGTGCCCCATGCGAGCTGTGGCTAAAGCAGCCTCACAACCAGCATGACCACCGCCAATGACGATCACATCATACGTATCTACTAAATACATGTATTCTCCTATTTTCCTAAACAGAATCGTTTAAATAATTCATCCACCATGGATTCACGTAAACTTTCACCAGTAATATCGCCCAGTAATTCCCAAGCGGCGCGAATGTCCGTGACGATTAAATCGATAGGCATACCGCTATCGATGGCAAGAATGGATTGATCCAAGCTAACTTTCGCCTGTTCCATCAAGGTGATGTGGCGCACATTGCTGAGCATCGCCTCATGACTGGCCTGCACAGAACCGCCTTGCACCAAGGATGTAATGACCCTCGCCATCTCATCCATACCTTCCCCTTGGGCTGCGCTGATGGTGACAATCTCTGTGAAAGTCCCCAGTGCCGCAATCTCTTCCTTCGTAATGCACTGCGTTTGGTCTGCTTTATTCAAGAAGATAATACTTGGACGATTCGTAATGAGCTGTAGCAACTCTTGTTCTTCTGGCTCCAATGGTTTAGACCCATCAATGACAAGGACCACTACATCTGCTTTATCTAAGTATTGACGTGCTTTTTCAACGCCCATACTTTCTACAATATCTTCGGTCTCACGAATCCCTGCGGTATCAATTAAGCGCACGGGAATCCCTTGGATGGTCAGAAATTCTTCAATACTATCACGGGTCGTGCCTGGAATATTCGTCACAATGGCACGGTCTTCACGAAGTAAAGCGTTCATCAAACTAGATTTCCCTGCATTAGGACGACCAATAATGGACACCATCACACCATCACGCAATAATTTACCACGCTGTGCCGTCGCCAATAAGGTATCCATCTTCTCAAGAATTGGCGCTAATTCCGTCCGTACCTCTTGAGCTGATACGTCTTCAATATCTTCCTCTGGGTAATCGATAGTTACCTCTAAATGAGCAATCATAGCAATTAACTCATCTCGTAAGGCACGAATATACTTGGACAAGGTGCCATCTAATTGATTGACTGCCACTTCCAAAGATTGCTCCGTCTTCGCATCAATAATGTCGATAATAGCTTCCGCTTGGGTTAAATCAATGCGACCATTCAAGAACGCTCGCTTCGTAAACTCCCCTTCTTCTGCCTGACGTACACCCTCTGAAAGCAGAACTTTCAGTATTTCACGGACTGACACAAAACCGCCATGACATTGAATCTCTACCACATCCTCTGCCGTATAGGAATGAGGGCCTTTCATCAACACTACAATAACCTCATCCAAGGTTTTACCCGTCTTAGGGTGAACAATATGTCCATAATGGATCGTTCGTGTCTGGCGCTCACCCAGTGGGATAGATTGTTTACTGTGAAAGATACGATTCACAACATCACAAGCCTCAGGACCACTGACGCGGATAATACCAATACCGCCAATCCCCGGAGCCGTCGCAATCGCTGCAATCGTGTCATCTAAAAACATAGTATCTCCTGTCTACATCAATGCCGTCATTTTAAGGTATATCTAGTACATATCCTTTATAGGGATACCATATATACATAGTATCAGTAACATATCATTATGATACTAGTAAAAATATTCCTGACATCGAGTAATACCATTTCATATAAAAAGAAAAGGCCTTGTGGCCTTATATAAATTATATCACGCAACCAAAGTAACATCAATGATAGATAGGAGAAAACTCCTTGAGGAACGCCATTACGAGTAGTAGCCTTGTGGCGTTCCTTAACTACTCGAATCACACAAACATAAAAAGAGCACGGTGTGCCCCGAACAAACATTATGAAATACCGTTTGTGAGGGGTATACCGTGCTCTTTCCTTTGCCCTATTCAGTTACAAATGCCACAGGCTACATAGCGGAATAAGTGACGACTTAGTTTCTTTTCTTAAACATCCAATAGATGTAATAGATCACTAATCCATATGTAAGGATATCAAAGACTGGCATAAATGGAACCATAGCTGCTAGTCGTTTAAATCCATGTACATGGATATCCACAGCAACTAACGCCACTAAATTCAATCTATGAATCCATACAGCTGCTTTACGAGGCATCGCAGTAGCCAAACTTTTAAACCATGGTGTTAAGAAGAAAATACCTACCGCAAATGCAATAAACATTGCAATTAAGGATGTATAGCCTCCCCACCAGCCTAACGGACTTTTTAAGGCTTTACCAAAATATACATACCAATGAACACCTACCAAGGCAGTAGCCACAACACCTACAATGCGATGCACTTTATACATTTCACCTACATTATAACGTGCAGTGAACCATTTTGGTTTTGTTGCAAGATAGGTCAACACTATCCAAGCTGCATATGGAAATAATCCTAAATAAATCTGCCATTTGAATGGAGGTCTATTTTGCAAGAAATAACCATATTCAACCATACCAATCAAAGCTAATGCTAACAGAGTAATCCACACTAAAATATGACACTTACTCTTAAACTGTTTTTGTCCTGAACTTTCCATCGTCACATGACACTCCTTATCCAATAATACCAAAATTAAAAAATTTAATATTGTTAATAGTATAACAATATTAATTCTCACTGTAAAGTAATTCATAGTATAGATTTATCATTCTATATAGAACTTTTATGTATTCATATTAGATAAAATATATCATGTACATATTACTATCCCTAAGAAACGCCATTACAAGTAGTAGCCTTGTGGCGTTCCCTAACTACCCGAATCACACAAACACAAGAAGCCCGTAACATACCCCTGAACAAACATAACCACTGTATAGTTTGAGAAGGGGTGTGTTACGGGCTTCCTTTTGCCCTATTTAGTTACGATAGCCACAGGCTACATAGCGAAACAAGAGACAACTCTAAGGAGCGCCCCTTTATCGTAGAAATCCTTGTGGCGTTCCCTTACTATCTAAATGACATAAACACAGAATCCCCTGAGGAACGCAGTTAGGCGTAGTAGCCTTGTGGCGGGTCTTACTGACAAAATTGCACAAACACAAGAAGAGCACGGTGTGCCCCGAACAAACATTATGAAATACCGTTTGAGAGGGGGTATGCCGTGCTCTTCCCTTTATCATATTCAGTTACGAACGCCACAGGCTACATAGCGGAACAAGTGACGACCTAGCGACGGTCTCTTTTTCTATACACGATAAATGGTCGTGCTAAGTAATTAAATGGTACGCTTAAGCAATGTACTAAACGGCTGAATGGGAATACGATAGCCACAATCATCCAGGATAGCATATGGAACTTAAAGATACCAGGAACATTTTCCATTAAGGATGGGTCTGGCATCGCCATCAATACGCTACGGAACCAAGGTCCAATAGATACACGATAGTCAAAGAATCCAGACGCATTCAATAAGGTACCAGCCATACCACTTACAATAGCCAGTGTAAAGAACAAGTACAACCATACATCCATTTTAGATGTGTTAGCACGTAATTCAGGTGTTGTGAACCGGCGTTTCATGAGCATTAAGAATCCTACGATAAATAGGAAACCAGCCACAGCCCCCATATACAACGCGCCTTGATGGTACATATGGTCATCAATACCGATCATAGCAGTCCAAGTTTTAGGAATTAATACCCCTACCACGTGGCCACCGATAACGCAAAGCAAACCAAAGTGGAACAATGGGTTCGCAATACGCAATTGTTTCTTTTCTAAAAATTGACTTGATTTTGTGGTCCAGTTTCTTTCAAAGTAAAAGAAACGAACAAGAGTCCCTACGACAAAGAAGGTGAAAGCGATATAAGGCAGGGCGCCCCATAGAAATAAACTCATAGTACACCGTCCTCCAATCCATTAGCAACAGATAAAATAACATCAAATAAGAATGCATACGGTAATTTCGCTTCAATGAAACGCTCCCGAATATATTCTAATTTTGGTTTACAGTATTCATAAATTTCTTTTGCTTTTTCTTCTTCGATAAGCGCACATAATTCAAGAATAGCTGGGACAAAGTCTGGCATTTCTTTTGGTAAGTCATAGCCATTTTCAAGGAAAAATGCTTTGTATTTAACAAGTTCTTCTGCTTGTTCCCCTGTACCTTGTAATTCATAAGTAGATAAATACATATTTGTATTCTGACTAAAGTCAAAGGTACGCACATATTGATCTTCAAACTCTTTACGAGGTGTTTCTTCCACATAGTCGAAAAATTCTACCAAGGCTTGACGGAGTTGAGGGTGCGCAACAGATGTTGCGTCCCCCTTCCATTCTTGTAATTCATCATACCAAGTGGCATCGGGATAGCGAAGCAGAAATGACGCGATAAGCGCTATTTTCTGAGCATCATTCATTATTGACATCCCCCTGTAGGACAGGCAAAACCACGTTTATGTTGCATATCTGCACGACCTTCACGAGACGCTTTAATATCTGTAGGAATCACGAAACGATCATTGTATTTAGATAATGCTAATAATTTGTACATTTCGTACATTTGATCTTCTGTTAAATCGATTGGATGCTCAGGAGCCTCTCCACCTACATCGCGACGACGCATATATTCACGCATATCTAATACACGTTGTAATACGCGAGCTAGTGCATCTGCATTACCTGCTGTAAATAGATTCGCAAGATATTGTACAGGCACGCGCATTTCGTTTGCATCTGGTAAGTATACTTCAGATGTAATGCGTTGTACGATTGGACTCAATGGCGGCACATACCAAACCATTGGTAATGTACGATATTCTGGATGTAGTGGCAAGCCCACTTTCCATTCCTTGATCAATTTGTAAACTGGAGATTTTTGTGCTGCTTTAATCCAAGCTTCACCAATACCTTCTGCACGAGCCGCTTTTACTACTTCTGGATCATGAGGATCTAAGATTAAATCCACTGTATTTTCGTAAATATCTGTATCGTTTTTGGAAGCCGCTGCTGCTTCTACTTTATCCATATCATAGAAAACAACGCCTACATAACGCATTCTACCTACGCAAGTTTCCGCACAAATTTGTGGTAAACCATTTTCCAAACGTGGGTAACAAAATACACATTTTTCAGCTTTATTTGTTTCCCAGTTGTAGAAGATTTTTTTGTATGGACAAGATGGTACGCAATGGCGCCAGCCACGACATACGTCTTGAGAAACAAGAACTACACCGTCTTCATCACGTTTGTAAATCGCACCAGATGGGCACGCTGCCACACATGCTGGATTCAAACAGTGATTACATAGACGAGGTAAGTAGCGCATGAATACTTTTTCATAGTCAAACACAATATCTTCGCCCATTTTAGCTAAGTTAACATCAGAGCGAGCGTGTTCACCACCAGCCAAATCGTCATCCCAGTTAGGACCCCATTTGATTTCCATTTTTTCTTTTGTTACCAACGAACGTGGACGTGCTACTGGTTGGTTATTTTTACGACCAGAATGGATCAATGTTTCATAGTCATATGTCCATGGTTCAAAGTAGTCTTTCAACTCAGGTTGTTCTGGATGATAGAACAATTTCATCAGACGATTTGTTTTAGAACCTGTAGCCAATGCTAATTTTCCATCGTTACCAACAGTCCAGCCGCCTTTCCATTTTTCTTGGTCTTCCCAATGACGAGGGTAGCCAACACCTGGGCGGGTTTCCACATTATTAAAGTACATATATTCCGCACCTTCGCGGTTTGTCCATGTATTTTTACAAGTGATAGAACATGTGTGACAGCCTAGACACTTGTCTAAATTTAGGACCATAGATACTTGAGCCTTAATCTTCAAGCCAATCTACCTCCTTCATTTTACGAGCCACAATAGTCATATCCCGTTGGTTGCCAGTTGGGCCATAATAATTGAATCCATAACTTAATTGACCATAACCACCAATCATATGTGTCGGTTTCAAATGAATGTGAGTTGGTGCATTGTGTGTACCACCGCGTTGTTTTTTAATTTGTGCAGCAGGTACGTTGATGTGACGGTCTTGGGCATGGTGCATGTAGGAAATACCACGAGGAATACGTGGGGATACTACAGCACGGGCTGCAACGATACCGTTTTTATTGAAAGCTTCTACCCAATCATTGTCTTGGACATTGATTTCTTTCGCATCATCTTCGTTCAACCAAATTGTTTGTCCACCGCGGAACAATGTTAACAATTGTTGGCTATCGAAGTACATACTATGTGTAGACCATTTATGATGTGGTGTTAAGTATTTCAATGTGATTTGAGGAACACCCTCTTGTGCATAATCACCTTTCACTGGTGCGTAGGACAAGACTGGTTTGTAAAGCGCCATAGCCTCACCATAGTCACGCATCATTTCATGGTCACAATAGAAGGATTGACGACCCGTAACCGTACGGAATGGAACTTTATCCTCAGTAGATGTGGTAAATGGAGAATAACGACGGTCTTTATTATTTTTACCTGTACTTGTCACAGATGGAATGATAAAGCGTGGTTGACGTACCATATCGTCGAAGGTAATGCGTTCTTCTTCACGACCTTTTGCATTCTTTTGAAGATCTGTTAAGCCTGTTTTTTCTTCCATAGCCTGCCAAGAACGAACTGCTAATTTACCATTCGTACAAGAGGACAAGGTTAACACAACATTACAAGCTTCACGTGCTTCGTAGATGCTAGGACGACCATGAGATACGAAACCTGGTTGGTCGATCGTTCCATTTTGTTCATATAAGGATTGATATTCATCTGTTACATCCCATGCTAAACCATGAGCGCCTACTTTATTTTCAATATTAGGACCTAAGCCGATGAATTTTTCAAAGATTTTACTGTAATCACGTTTTACGTGTACAAGATTTGGCATAGTTTTACCTGGAATTGGTTCACATTCGCCTTTGCTCCAGTCTAATACTTTACCCAATGGTTGAGCCACTTCGCCTGGGCTGTCATGACCCAATGGTTGTGCTACGATATCTTCGTATTCAGTGAAACCAGACTCTTTCGCTACGCGAGATACAGTTTCTGCCAAAGTACGGAATGTATCCCAGTCAGATTTAGTGTCCCATGCGCAATCAACAGCCGCTTGGAATACGTGCACGTATGGATGCATATCTGTGGAAGATAAGTCTTGTTTTTCGTACCATGTTGCTGCAGGGAATACGATATCGGAATATAACGCCGTAGAAGCCATACGGAAATCGATGTCGATCAACAAGTCTAATTTACCTGTTTCAGGAGCTTCACGCCAGTTGATTTCTTCTGGACGTACTGGTGCATCTTCATCTTCTAATACGCCATTTTTTGTACCTAATAAATATTTTAAGAAGTACTCATGACCTTTAGAGGAGGAACCAATCAAGTTCGAACGCCATACGAACAAGTTGCGTGGATGATTTTCTTTCGCAGAAGGATCTTCTACGCAGAATTTCAACTCTTTATTTTTCAATGCTTGTACGATGTATTGGTTAATTTCAGCTTCAGTACCTGCACCTGTCGCACGAGCATCATTGATTAAATCTTGATAGTTACGGTTGAAAGTAGGGTAGGACGGCAACCAACCTAAACGAGCAGCCAATACATTATAGTCACCAGGGTGTCTGTAACGAGGTGTGGCTAATTTAGATACACGGTCTGCCAGGTCAATGCAGTCAGAACGATATTGTTCTGTAGCAAAGTAGAACCAAGATGTACCATTTTGTAAACGAGGTGCTTTACTCCAGTCGTTCGCTGTCATAATGCCAGCCCAACCTTCTACAGGACGTAATTTTTCTTGTCCTACATAGTGAGCCCAGCCACCGCCGTTAACGCCTTCTGTACCACAGAACATGATCAAGTTAAGGATCGTACGGTAAATTATGTCAGCATGATACCAGTGGTTGATACCAGCACCCATGATGATCATGGAGCGACCTTTTGTTTGTTCTGCGTTGTCTGCAAATTCACGAGCTGTACGAATCACTACGTCTGCTTTCACGCCAGTAATTTTTTCTTGCCATGTTGGTGTATATGGAGTGTCTTCTTCATAGCTAGTCGCCACTTCACCGCCTAAACCACGATCGATACCATAGTTAGCAAGAATCAAGTCGTAAACTGTTGTTACTTGTACAGGACCTTCTTTAGTTTGTACTGTCATAACAGGGATAGCACGTTCAATAATACCTTCATGAGCTTCGTCACCGAAATATGGTAATTTAACTAATGCTACGGAATCACGTTGGTCGATAACAGATAAACGAGGAGAGATTTTTTCTCCTGTTGCGCGGTTTTCAAGACGTAAATTCCATTTTTTAGGATTTGTATGACGATCACCTAATGTACCATTTGGTGCCACTACTGTATTCGTAATTTCATCGATAACTACTGTATGGAAATCAGCGCCATCTTCTGTGCTACCTAAATCTTGATTGTTCAAGAAACGGCCCGCTTGTAAAGCACCATTGATTTCTTCTACACGTACTAAGAATGGTAAGTCAGTGAATTCTTTCGCATATTCTTTGAAATATGGAGTTTCTTTATCTACATAGTATTCTTTCAGAATGACATGACCCATTGCCATTGCCATCGCTGCATCTGTACCTGCTTTTACATTCAACCAAGTGTCGGAGAATGTAGTAGATTCTGCATAGTCAGGAGATACAGAGACTACTTTTGTACCTTTATAACGTACTTCTGCCAAGAAGTGAGCATCCGGTGTACGAGTCAATGGTACATTGGAACCCCATGTAATGATGTAACCTGCATTGTACCAGTCACCAGATTCTGGTGTATCAGTTTGTTCACCCCAAACTTGTGGGCTTGATGGCGGCAAATCAGCATACCAGTCATAGAAGGAAAGTGGAGTACCACCCATAAGGTTCAAGAAACGCGCACCACCTGCATAGGACAACATGGACATAGCTGGAATTACAGAGAATCCTGCGTTGCGGTCTGGACCATATGTTTTTGCTGTATATAATAAGGAAGCTGCTACGATTTCTGTAGATTCATCCCAAGTAGAACGTACAAAGCCACCCATACCACGAGCAGATTTATAACGTTTTGCTTTTTCAGGATCTTCTACAATAGATTTCCATGCTTCGATAGGATTTTTAGCAGTTTTCTTCGCTTCTCTCCAAAGCTCGATCAATTCACCACGTACATATGGATATTTTACGCGTAGTGGGCTGTATAAATACCAAGAGAAAGTAGATCCTCGAGGGCATCCACGTGGTTCGTAATCTGGCATATCATCTGGTGTTTTAGGATAATCAGTTGCTTGATTTTCCCACGCTACAACACCATTTTTTACGTAAATATTCCAGCTACAAGAACCAGTACAGTTTACGCCATGTGTGGTGCGGACTACTTTATCGTAGGACCAACGGTCACGATAAAAATTTTCCCATTCACGACCACCTTCTTCTGTGATTTGATGGCCTGTTGGAGATACGTCCTTCTTGCGAAGAAACTTAAATTTTTGAGATAAAAGACTCATCTCATGTCCTCCTTAAAAATACAAAAAAACCCTTGCCTTCGTAGTGCTCACAGCAAGGGGGGATAACCTTAATCATTCGATATTGCTAATATTAGGATCGATAGTTTCTATATCTAAATCTAGCAAATCGATTAATGCATCAAAGTCACAGATTACCAGATGGTGTTTATCATAGGCTACATAGCCTAACTTTCGTAACTCACTTAGCATGCGGTTTAAACCTTCCCGTGATGTGGCAGTAAATTCAGCTAACTCTTGGTTGCTTAATGCAATGTCGATATAAATACCGTCATCCCGCTTAACACCATAACTATTAGCTAAACGCAATAATGTAGAATAAAATGCACCTTTCTTACCGTATAATAATAAGTCTCTATACTTAGCTTGTTGTCGACGCATATGAAGCGTATAAATCTTCATCATCGCAATGGCTAAGGAATGATCCTTAGCAATGGCAGGTTCTAATACATCGTAACGTATACAATAGACTGAGCAATCTTCTCTTGCAATGGCATTAAATACATACGATCTCGTATTCGTCTCATACAAAGGAATTTCCCCAAGCACATTATTCTTACCTACTAATCGTAATGCAAAAATATGTCCTGTGGATTCAAATTTCTTAATACTGAGGCGCCCTCTCTGAACGATATAAAAATGTTCTGCCTTATCGCCTTCGTGAAATAAAAATTCTCCTTTTTTCAGATGAATTACTTCACCTGGCAATGCTAGCAATTGATTGATTAACTCCTGTTCCATACTGTCACCATACATCTTTCAGTAACATCCCATACTTATGAAGTTGATATAAACTTAGCTATATCAATTTCTCAATTACATTTTAAATTTTGCGTATGTTACTATTATAACTTATTAATAATTATATAAGTTGTGCTTTTTATCACATTCACATTATATTATATCTTATATAATAAGTGTGTGATTTTAGGCACATATTATAATGAAAGTATGGCATAAGTCAATATTTTTTTATACTAATTTGTGTCTTCGATTTACTGTGATACAAAAAGTATCACAAGTTGTACGTTGAAAGGATTAAAGGAGTGTTCTCATGTCAGAGATGAAAATGCCTCAAGTGGGTGCGAGCCGCAAAGAAATTATTGCGAACTGGCAACCAGAAAATCCCGAATTTTGGGAAAAGTTTGGCAAAAAAATTGCTAAACAAAACTTGGTAGTTTCTACCATTGCATTAACGTTATCATTTTGCGTATGGTATTTATGGTCAACCATCGCAGCACAATTAAATGGAGCTGGATTCCATTTCACAACAGAACAGTTATTTACACTGGCTGCCTTCCCAGGTTTAGTAGGTGCTACATTCCGTTTTATTTATACTTACATGCCAGCTTTAATAGGTGGTAGAAACTGGACTTTTATTTCTACAATTATTTTATTAGTACCTGTAGTATGGTTAGGCTATGCTGTACAAGATACAACCACATCCTATGAAACATTCATGATCTTAACAGCTTTGATCGGTTTAGCCGGCGGTAACTTCTCCTCCTCCATGGCTTACATCGGTAACTTCTTCCCTAAATCTGAAAAAGGTACCGCTCTTGGCATTAATGGTGGTATTGGTAACCTTGGGATCTCCGTTATCTATTTCTTAGCTCCATTCGCTATGGGTTCTGCTACATTAGGTAATATCTTCGGTGTCACACCAGCTATCGTTAAAGGCAATGCAGTATACTTAGCCAACGCGGCGTTTATGTGGATTGTGCCTTTAGTAATTATCTTAGCGTGCATGACTCGTTACATGGATAACTTGCCACTAGCAAAACCTAATCCTAAAGCGCTGGCTCAAATTTTTAGCAACAAACACACATGGGCTATGACATTGTTATATACATGTTCCTTCGGTGCCTTCTCTGGATATGCAGCAGCACTTGGTCTACTTGTTAAAACAGAGTTCCCTGAAATTCCATTTGCTCACATCGCATTCGTGGGACCTTTAGTATCTGCCAGCCTTCGTCCAGTAGGTGGTTGGTTAGCTGACAAAATCAATAGCGGTACAAAAATTACTTTCATCGGTTTGATTGGTTTATGTATCACTACTGTATTAATCGCTGTAGGCGTGGATATGCATCACTTCGACTTTTTCTTTGGAATGACTGTATTAATGTTCGTATCCTGCGGTTTCGTAACAGGATCTACATTCCGTATGATTCCTCACATCTTCACAGATGGATTACAATCTTCCTTAATTGCTGGTTTCGTAGCAGCTGTAGCGGCGTACGGTGCCTTCATTACACCAAAAATCTTTGGCTATGTATACACAACATTTGGAAGTATCCACCCAGCATTCGCAGTATTACTAGCTTTCAATATCGTAACAGTATTCGTATGTTACTGGTTCTACGTTCGTAAAGCAGCTAACATGAATGTATAATTGAATCTTATAAAAAAGAGCACGGTTTATGCCGTGCTTTTTTTGTTTGCTTAACGATTCTATCGTGCAATATGAGTTGTATTGAAAGTTACTAGAATTTGCTATTGATTCGCCTATTATAATATTAAATCGCCTAAAAATATGGTATAATTAGGCGAATACAGAAAGGAGTAGGCGAATGAAAACCTTTAATTATTCACTCTATAAAAATACTCTATGGGATAGTGAAATTATTAATTTATTAGTACAGATCCATGAACACAAAGGAAAACAGGAACTATTTATACAACAAAAGCCTGCTGTGCTAAATACACTAGTGGAAATTGCAAAGATTCAAAGTATTGAATGCAGTTCCAATCCTAAGTAAATCCACCATAGAAAATATGTTGAAACAATTAGTAGAAGAAAAGTACATTGAACGACACGGAAAAGGGAAAGCCACCTTTTATGTGAAGAAATAATATACCAATGAATTTAATTATACTAAACTAGTAATGCCTCGCCAACTAGTTTTACCATTGGATTATGGCATGTTGATGATAAAAGAAACAGCTCCTATGCGGTTACTCGATGCTGTATTGAAGGAATTAGACTATAAAGAGTTACAGCATTTGTATTCTTCTAAAGAAAATTTGTCAACTGATCTTGACAATATCAAATCCCATTGTTGTCATAAGGATTGGTTTGTTGTAAAATGAAGTTGAATAGCGAAGGATATGACGATGATTACTTTAACTGAGCACCCTAAAACGATATAAAATACGAATTTTTGAAAGGAGCAAACATCATGGTAAATGAAATCACAAACGATTTTGCAACGCGACGTTTTCGCGTGGCAAATGTGGCAAAGGCGGGCAATGTCGCAACGCGCACGCCAATCTACAGCACGGAGTCAACGAGCGGTGTCGTCTGGGTCATAAAGCCTGGGCAGACGATTCAGCCGCACGGTCACGCCAATGCAGATGATATATGGATTTGCATTGAGGGAGAGGGCGTCTTTTACCCTACCCCCGGAGAGGAGCACCCCATCGCGAAGGGCGATGTCATCGTCTCAGCGAAGGGCATGTGCCACGGGATGAAAAATACAGGCACGAAGGACTTTGTCTTTGTTGGCATCCTTGCCCCCGTCCCTGCGGATTATTTCCCCATCGAGCCGTAAAGAGTCTGTAGACAGTAGGAACTGATCTTGACAATATCAGTATCACCCTATGGGAAATTAATAACCGTGGATATAACTGAACCACTAAATAGCTATATAAAACCTAATAACTATATTATTTCTTTTTAATATATACACCATATAAAAAGGGGCTGTAACAAAACAGCCCCTTAAACTAAAAAAGCTATGAGTTGATTTTATATATTCAACTCATAGCTTTTTTCTATATTTCTAAGAAAAAGGACCCCGAAGGGCCCTCTTCATAGTTATAGATAATCTGTTACTATATGCCACAAATCATCTATTGTCATCTCTACAGATATGCATATACATCAATATAAAAGTTGATGATATATAGTAGAAGTCTATCGTTTGTAATAAATTACAATATGACGATATGGTTCTTGTCCTTCGCTATCTGTTTTGATATTTTTTTCGTTTTGCAAAGCTAAGTGAATGATTTTGCGTTCAAATGCATTCATTGGTTCTAACGCAATTTTTTGACGTGTACGTCGTACTTTAGCTCCTAATCGATGTGCCAATTGAACTAAAGTTTCTTCTCGACGGGAACGATAATTTTCCACGTCCACAACAATTTGGCAACGACGGCGAACTTCTTTATTAGCCACAAGGTTTGTTAAGTATTGGATAGCATCTAATGTTTGACCATGTTTACCAATTAAAATACCTAAGTCTTCCCCATGTACTTGGAATGTAATCTTATCTTTAGTAGTCAATTTTTCAATCTGTACAGATAAGCCCATCTTTCCAAACATACCTAATAAAAATTCTTTACCTGTATCGGCAATGAAATCTTGTTCTGCTTTTGTAATACCATCTTCAACTACCACAGGAATTTCAGTAGTTTCTGTTTCCACAGTGTCTACCATTGATTCTGTAACAGTTTCCACAACTGATACTACTTCTTCTGCAACAGCAATATTCTCTGCTGTTCCTTCTTCAAAGTATACGCGAACAAGAGCATCTTTTTTACCAAATCCTAAGAAACCTTTTGATGGTTCTTCTAACACTTTCACAGACGTAACAACACGACCTTGAGATTCAATTTGCGCTGTTGCTTGTGAAGTTGCCTCTTCAATCGTTTTTGCTGACACTTCAATGTAATCCATGCCTAGCCTCCTATTTGTTATTACGATAAATTAATGTTTGTTGTGCTAATTGGAATAGATTTGAAACTACCCAGTAAATTACCAATCCACTAGCAAAGTTTAAACTGATATAGCCAATGAATAGTGGCATAAAGATGTTCATAATCTTTGCTTGTTGATTATTACCACTAGCAGATGTTTGTTTACTCATAATATACGTAGACAACGCAGACAATACTGGTAATACATAGATTGGATCTGGATCACTCAAATTTGGTAACCATAAGAATTGTGCATATTGAGGATCATATGGATATCCTTGTAATGCATAGAAAATAGCAATCAAGAATGGCATTTGTACAAGAAGTGGTAAACAACCAGCTAATGGGTTGATACCTAATTCTTTATACATTTTCATAATTTCTTGCTGTGCTTTTTGTGGATTGTCCTTATATTTGTCTTGGATGGCTTTCATTTTTGGTTGTAAATCAGCCATACCTTTCATAGACTGCACTTGTTTTTGTGTTAACGGTGCTAATATAAGTTTAATAACAATGGTAAGCAAAATAATCGCGATACCATAGCTTGGGAAGCCCATCGATTTTGTTGCCAAAAACGAATATTCCACAAGGCTTCTCATAAAATCTACTAAATATTGAAAGATTTCCATGTCTACTCCTTTTTTTGTTCTCTGTAGTATACACCTTTATGTACCCATATACGTTATGGTATGGTCTATATTTCATCCATACAGGTACTCAGGTATTTCCAAAACTGTGCTACGGCAAAGGATCATATCCACCCTTATGAAAGGGATGGCATTTCAAAATCCGTTTTATGCCTAAATAGCTACCTTTTAAAGGTCCATACCGTCGCAATGCTTGCAACATGTACATCGAACAGGTGGGATAAAAACGACAAGTACTTGGCTTTAAAGGAGATAGAGCATATCGATAGAACTGAACTAATCCAATTAACAAGTAATTTACAAGTTTACTAATACCCATTAGTTTCTATCCTTTAATAATTTACATTTTTTGAATAGACGCATCATTTCACGTTCTGCTTGTTCATACATAGCATTGGCTAAATAACCTCGACCTACAACTACAATATGATGACCTTCGCGCAATTCATGTTGATGCAGACGATACACTTCTTTCATCAAACGTCGTGCTCTGTTGCGCTGTACTGCGCCACCTACTTTTTTACCTGTGACGAAACCAATTTTACTTTTTTGCTTTGCCACTGGCATATGATAGACCACACAAAGACGTCCCACTTCATAGCGACCGTGCTTATACACTAATTGATATTCATTGTTTTTCCGTATTCTTCTATCTTTTGTTAAACTATTCATAGTTATCCTTTAATACCGTACATACAGAAAAACTTGGCTGTACGGCCAAGTTCTCTAGCTGTATATTTGATTATGCAGATAAGCGTTTTCTGCCTTTAGCGCGTCGACGTTTTAATACTAGACGGCCACCGATGGTTTTCATACGTTCACGGAAACCATGAGTACGTTTTCTCCAAAGTGTATTTGGTTGGTAAGTACGTTTCATTACAACAACACCTCCTCATGATAGGTTTATTTTTTCGTATACCATAACATAGTAATTATATGTATAAACCCTAATTCTGTCAATATAAACCTTGTTTTTAATAGCATATATATAAACGATATGTAATATTATTGTAATAGATATCTATATACATCTATAAATATCTCATATCTTTTATGATACTCTTTATTTCCTTATGCTAAATTCTTTACTTTCATTATAACTTTTATAGTAATAAGTAAAGATTTTTGGGAAGAACTATAGAAAAGTAAAAATGAATCCCAGAGAATGCATAGTAAAGCAAAAAAGTTTTTGGTATAATAATGATATACACCAACGAAGGGTTATAAACAAGTATTTTTATTTTTCACATGTTATCCACTGACTTATTCACATTATTGTGGATAGAAACAATTCTACTTATTATCTTGTTTATGAACTCTTTTTCTTTGTCTAATTTTTAGTTATCCACATTATGATGATGTGGACAAATAATTCTTATACACATGCAGGAAGGTTTATTATGAGTGACTTAGATCTTTACTCCCTATGGGACCAAGTGATGCAAAAAACAAAAACGAAAATGCCCCAGCAAATGTGGGATTCCTTGGTTGTTAATTCATTGATGCCCTATTCTATGACATCTACTATTTTGACCTTATTTGTTATGGATCCTAGCAAGCTAAAATATATTCAAACCCCATTAGTCCATAACCAAATCGTAGAGGCAGCAAAAAGTTTACTCCCTACCTTGCAGACCATCGACTATTTAACAGATACGGCAACGGTAAATGCATCTCCTGCGGAACAGATGAGTACACCTCCTACAGAGATTCCCCCTATGCCTCCTATCGATATGCCTTCTATTGAAGATACAACAATGGAAAGCTCTCCATCTCCTATCATCCCTCCTCCTTGGGATGCAGAAGAGTATAATGAAGTATTACCAGAAGGAGTAAGCCGTCCTAGTTATGATTCTCCTGTCATCATTCAAAGAAATACTTCTCCTTCACAAGGCATTCAAAGACCAGTCCCTGCCGATTTATTTGCTTCTAAAACAACCTCTCCTATACCACCAGCACCACCTGTACAACGAAACATGAGTAGTTCTTCAAAATCACATCTAAATCGTGCTTTCACTTTTGATAATTATATCGAATCTAATTCTAACCGTATGGCTTTCAGTGCTGCGAAAGCAGTAGCTGAAAATCCAGGACTTCGTTACAATCCACTATATATTCACGGTCAATCTGGTCTTGGTAAAACCCATTTAATGCATGCTATTGGCAATGAAATTTTAGCCCTCAATCCATCTGCTAAAATTATGTCTATTACCAGTGAAGATTTTATGAATAGTTTTATTGAATCATTACGGACAAAAACACCGGATCAATTCCGTCGTAACTTCCGAGATATCGATGTACTCATCATTGACGATGTACAATTCTTAGAAGAAAAAAATAAGAAAACGACGCAAGAAGAGTTTTTTAATACCTTCAATCATTTATTGAGTCACAATAAAGCGGTTATCCTGTCTAGCGATAAACCACCAAAAGATTATAAAGAAATGGAAGAACGCTTAATCACACGATTCAACAGTGGTCTTACTGTAGAAATTGAAGCACCAAATCCTGAGATGATTGAAGCCATCATCCATGAGGAAATCGATCATCGTCGTAGTGAATACCCAACCTTATATGTTCCAAAAGAGGTTATCCACCTATTTGCACAGTATTTTAATAAGCGAAATATTCGTGAACTAAAAGGCGCCTTTGAAACATTAATTACACAAGCGGCTATTACAAATCGATTAGAAACAATTGATGTAGAATTTACAAATAAGGCAATTAAAGACTTTATCATCCATACAGAAAAAATTGTATTATCCATTAAGTATATTCAAGAATTTATAGCAGATTACTTTAAAATCAAGCTAGAACATTTAGTAAGTCAAAAACGAAATAAGCAATATGCTCATCCACGCCAAATTGCTATGTATTTAGCTCGTGAATTAATCAATGAAAGTTACCCTCAAATTTCCTTTGCTTTTGGTAAAAAAGACCATACTACCGCATTACATGCATATGAAAAAATTTCTAGAGAAATAGAAAAAGACCAAGATTTACGACATACTATCGATCGCATTCGCAAAGAATTAGAAGAAGCAAAGTAATATTAAATTTGTGTATAAGTATGTGTTTAACTTGTTTACATTTTGTGATTACATTGTTAACAAACATACACTTACACACAAGGTATTTATAGACCTGTTACTATGTGGATATATAAAATTTTCTAATCCCAATGTTGTAAACATGTGTAAAACATTGAAATTTATAAGTTTTATGGACCTATCCACTTATACACGCGTCCTACTACTACGTCTACTACTTTAAATAAAAAAACTTTAACATAGTTATATTAGTCATAAGGAGTTAATAATGAAACTTCAATTTAACAAACATGAATTAGTGAAAGCCATGTCACTATTCCAACGTGTAGCAAGTAATAAAACAAGCTCTAATTTACCAGGATCTATCTACATTTCTACAAAAGATAACTACGTAGAATTACAAGCTAACGATTTTGAAATTGGAATGCGATCCCAAGTAGATGCTACTATTCTTGAACCTGGTACTATTGTAGTAGGTTCTAAATACTTTCAAGAAATTTTAAAAAAATTACCAGGTGAACAAGTAGAATTATATAAGCCAGACAATTCTAATCAATTACAGATTAAATCCGATCATTCTGAATTTAAACTAGTCACTATGCAAGTAGAAGATTTTTCCTTGGTGGAACAAATCCAAGATGATAATAGTATTATGATTGACGGAGAACAGCTAAAACAATTAATCGACTTAACTGTATATGCTACTTCTACGGATACAGATCGGCCTATCTTCTGTGGTACCTTAGTGGAAATTGAAGGCAATGAGCTTACTATGGTAGGCACTGATACACATCGTATGGCTGTTAAAAAAATAACCTTAGATGCAGCTCTTGAAAACCCAATGCGTATTGTCATTCCAAAACGCACTGTAGAAGAAGTATCCAGAGTATTACCATCGGATCAACCTGTTATGGTTAAATTAATTTGGAATAGAAATCAAGTAGCTATTGTATTTGATACTGTATATATTATTTCAAGATTAATTGAAGGTACATATCCTGATTATAAACGTGTTATTCCTGCTAAATTCGATGCTAGTGCTATTTTAAATCGTCGTGAATTTGCTAGTTCCTTAGATCGTGTCTATTTTATGGCGAAAGATATGAGTTATTCTGCCATTCGCTATGACTGGGAAGAGAATCAAGTTACATTAAGTTCTCAAAGTGCTGATATTGGTATGGTAAAAGATATTGTTTTATGTACCTTTGAAGGAAATCCTTTCACTATTAATTTTAATGGTAAATATATAGATGAATTATTGAAACATAGCACAGGTGAAAGAATTCATATGTACTTACAAGAACAAGGGGCTATGGTAATTCGTCAAGATAATAATGACCATTATACCTATGTGGTAACACCAGTTCATACACATAATTAAGAGAAAAGAGGAAATTATGAATCAAGAAACTGTATCCATTCATACAGAGTATATTCAATTAGATCAACTGTTAAAATATGCCAATGTATTATCAACAGGTGGTCAAGTTAAAGTGTTATTAGAAGAAAATAAAATCACTTTAAATGATGTAGTAGTTACAGAAAAACGTAAAAAAATCTATCCTAATGATGTAGTAACCATTGCTAATGAAATAAGAATTACTGTGGTGAAGGAGGCTTAATTGTGTATGTGACTGAATTGGAACTCATACATGTTCGCAATCATCGTCATAAAACTATTACTTTCACACCAGAAATCATTGTCATCCATGGTCCTAATGGAAAAGGGAAAACAAATATCCTAGAATCTGCTTATATTGCCACGATGGGACATAGTCATCGTACATCGGATATGAAAGATGTCATCTCTTGGAATGAGGATGAGGCTAGTATTATCGTTCACTTTATGAAAGCTGATACGCCTCATACGTTGCAGATTAAATGGGGGCGTCAAGGAAAAAAAGTCATTCGTTTGCATGATAATCCTCTATCGCAAAAAGAATTAGTAGGCACTTTAAATACAGTCATTTTTTCTCCAGAAGATTTAGATTTAATTAAGGGAACTCCTTCCTTACGTCGTCGTTTTTTGAATATGGAAATTAGTCAGACTAGTCCTCAATATTATCATCAACTTACGATGTATCAACGTGCTGTGCAACAGAGAAATCGTATACTTAAAGAATATAGTCATACGAGTAAGGTACCAGTACAAGATTGGGATGAACAAATTGCTACGTTAGGTTCACAAATTATCCAAAAACGATTGGAAAGTTTAAAAAAATTAAATCAATTAATGGATTTAATGAATCGGAAACTAACCAATGGTAAAGAAGATTTGCGATTGCAATATACTCAACCTTATAGTGAGAAACAACTATTAGTAACAAAAGATGCTCTATTACAGGCTTTACAAGAAAATTTATCAGAGGATCGGCGACGGTTACAAACATCAGTGGGACCTCATCGTGATGATATTATCTTTTATTCAGGTTCTATGGATTTAAAACGATTCGGCTCACAAGGACAACAACGGACAGCAATTTTATCAGTTAAGTTAAGTGAATTAGAATATATTAAATCGGAAGTAGGAGAATATCCTATTTTACTATTAGATGATGTACTCAGTGAATTAGATCAGGAACGTCGATCTAATTTAATCAAATTCATTCATAAACGTGTACAGACAATTATTACTACTACTGATACAACAGATACAATGGACTTAGACAAGGTGCAGTATATAGACTTGACGGAGGAAATGATACATGGATAGTAATCTAGAATCTTTTACAGGAGTAATGGATCTTCGTGATGCTATGTTACAAGAACTAGGCATTTATGAAATGTATCGACTTATGAAACTCTATCATGATTGGGAATCTGTCGTAGGACCTATGGTGAGTGGACAAGCAAAATTAATGCACATAAAGCCACCTGTTATCATAGTTGAAATTGGTCATACTGTATGGATGCAAGAGATGACTATGCGCAAACCACAGTTATTGGAAGCATTGCATGAGTATTATGGAGAATCTATTATTACAGATATCAAAGTACAGCTCCCACGACGTGCTTTACAAGATCAGCTTGTATCAGGGGATGCCTTAGATATGACACCTGTTTATGAGGAAATCATAGACTTTCAACAAATTGTATTGCCCTCTGAGATTGTGCAAAGTATAGAAGATTCTGTTCGTGTAATTCGCCATGAGGAACTTCGAAAAAAAGTATTACAAACACGCATGGAGCAAGCGAAGAAAGAATTTGTACTACAGCAAGAGCATTTTCATCAATGTCCTACCTGTGGTCGTTGGCAATCGGAAGGTTCTGCGAAGGTATGCCCTCAGTGTGAATATAAAAAGTATAGACATATCATTCGTACGGTAAAAGGTTTATTGAAGGATTATCCTCATTATAAGTATGACCAAATGAAAGCAATTGCTCCTTGGTGCACCTATGAATGGTATGAAGTGGCGAAAGAAGAAAGTATTTACTATTACTTAACTCGCTTGTTTCAAGGTTCTACGGATGCGAACGATATGTACTGGGCGACGATGTTAATTACATCAAAACCACAAGATGAATTGTCTTATGAACAAGTTGTGAATATTACTAATAAGTATCGTTGGAACGAAGCAGACAAAATGCAAGTGAAATAAAGGCTGAGACTTTCACAGACATAGTAAAGTATTGTATAATAGAATGTATTATATAGAATATGGTGACCAGTATGGGATGTCATTATATAAATAGTAGGAGGATGTCAGATGGCAGAACAAACGAATTATGATGCCGGTAATATACAGGTCCTCGAAGGCTTAGAAGCTGTTCGTATGCGACCTGGTATGTATATTGGTAGCACATCTGCCCGTGGATTACATCACTTGGTGTATGAAGTTGTAGATAATAGTGTGGATGAGGCCTTAGCTGGGTATGCCACGCATATTGAAGTGACCATTTGTGAAGATAATAGTATCGAAGTTATCGATGATGGTCGTGGGATTCCAACCGGGATGCATGAAACAGGTATGCCTGCGGTAGAACTCGTATTATCTAAACTTCACGCAGGTGGTAAATTTGGCGGTGGTGGATACAAAGTGTCTGGTGGTCTTCATGGGGTAGGTATTTCCGTAGTGAATGCCTTAAGTGGATGGACTATCGTTGATGTATACCAACATGGAAAAATTCAAGAAATTTCTTTTGAACGTGGTAATAAAACATCTGATTTGAAAGAAATCGGTACGACGGATCGTACAGGTACTACCGTACGATTCAAACCAGATGCACAAATTTTTGAAACTACCATTTTCGAGTTTGATGTATTAAAAACTCGTTTACAAGAATTAGCGTTCTTGAATAAAGGATTGCGTATTACCTTGTCGGACAAACGTGGGGAAGGTCGCAGTGAAAGTTTTCATTACGAAGGTGGCTTAGTACAATTTATTGAGTATTTAAATGAAGCGAAGGAAGCCATCACACCGAGCGTTATCTCTATTGATAATACCCGTGATGATGTGGTGGTAGATGTGGCGTTACAATATAACGATAGCTATAGTGAAACGATTTTATCCTTCGTTAACAACATCAACACCATCGATGGTGGTACGCACCTCAGCGGTTTCCGTACTGCTTTAACACGTACCTTGAACGACTATGGTCGCAAGGCTGGCATTTTAAAAGAAAATGAAAGCAACTTGACTGGAGAAGACGTGCGAGAAGGCTTAACAGCTGTAGTAAGCGTAAAAGTATTGGAACCACAATTTGAAGGTCAAACAAAAGGTAAATTAGGCAACAGCGAAGTCAAAGGGATTACAGATACTATCGTGTCTGATGGATTGCGTGTATTCTTAGAAGAACATCCAGCAGAAGCTAAGAAAATCATCGAAAAAGCAACCAATGCGAGTCGTGCTCGTGAAGCAGCCCGTAAAGCTCGTGAATTGACACGCCGTAAAAATGCTTTAGAAGTGAGCTCTTTACCTGGTAAATTGGCAGATTGCTCTGAAAAAGATACGACTATGACGGAAATTTACCTCGTCGAAGGTGATTCTGCGGGTGGTACTGCAAAACAAGGCCGTGATCGTCGTTACCAAGCGATTTTGCCATTGCGCGGTAAAATTCTAAACGTAGAAAAAGCTCGTCTTGATAAAATTTTAGCCAATGCAGAAATTCGTTCCATGATTACTGCCTTTGGTACAGGTATCGGACAAGACTTTGATATTACGAAGAGCCGTTACAATAAAATTATCATCATGACCGATGCGGACGTGGACGGCGCGCATATTCGTACTTTATTATTGACATTCTTCTATCGCTATATGCGACCATTGATTGAAGAAGGTCATGTATTCATTGCACAACCACCGTTGTACCAAATTAAAAAAGGTCAAAAACAGTGGTATGCCTACAGTGACCAAGAACTTTCAGATAGATTGGACGAAGTTGGACGTGAAAATATTATCATCCAACGTTACAAAGGTCTTGGTGAAATGAATGCAGAACAATTATGGGATACAACGATGAACCCTGAACATCGAACAATCCTACAAGTTAGCATGGAAGACAGTATTGCAGCAGATAAGATATTTAGTGTTTTGATGGGGGATAAGGTAGAACCTCGTCGAAAGTTTATCGAAGATAATGCTGAATATGTACGAAATCTTGACTTATAAGGAGAAGTCCTATGGAAAATAATAAATTAAAAAGAAGTTTAAAATCCCGCCATATGAATATGATTGCATTGGGCGGTGCCATCGGTACAGGTTTATTCGTAGCCGGTGGTGAAGTAGTGAGTACAGCAGGTCCTGGTGGTGCTTTAATTGCCTATAGTTTCATCGGTATCATGGTATATTTCTTGATGACTAGCTTAGGGGAAATGACCACTTATTTACCAGTATCTGGTTCCTTTGGTACCCATGCTTCTCGCTATGTAGATAAAGCTTTAGGCTTTGCCTTGGGTTGGAATTTTTGGTTCAACTGGGCCATTACATTAGCGGCGGAACTCGTAGCGAGTGCGTTTATTATGAAATACTGGTTCCCTGATGTGCCAGCTATCATTTGGTCTGCTTTGTTCTTATTGATTCTGTTTGTGTTGAATTATTTATCAGCTCGTTCTTTTGGTGAAAGTGAATATCTATTCTCTAGCATCAAGGTTATTACTGTTATTGTATTCTTATTATTAGGATCTTTATTGATTCTTGGGGTTGGTACTGAATCTCCAGGATTCCATAACTGGACTATCGAAGAGGCTCCATTTGTAGGGGGATTCTCCTCTATCTTAGCTATCTTTATGATTGCTGGTTTCTCTTTCCAAGGGGTAGAATTAATTGGTACTGCTGCTGGTGAGTCTGAGGATCCAGAAAAAAATATTCCTAAAGCCATTAACTCTATTTTCTGGCGTATTTTATTGTTCTATATTGGTTCTTTCACAGTCATCGGTTTCTTAATCCCTTATAATGATCCAAATTTATTGAACAGTTCTGTGGAAAATGTGTCCATCAGTCCATTTACATTGGTATTTGACCGTTTTGGATTTGACTGGGCGGCACATTTCATCAATGCTATTTTGTTGATCGCTGTATTATCGGCTGGTAACTCTGGTTTATTCTCCTCTACACGTATGTTATATGCATTATCTAAATCAGGAGATGCACCAAAATTATTTAGCTCTATTAACCAACGTGGTGTGCCAATTCCGGCATTGTTAGCAACAGCAGCCTTTGGTTTGTTTGCTTTCTTAACATCCTTAATTGGGGAAGGTCAAGCCTATACTTGGTTGATTAATATCAGTGGTATGAGTGGATTCATCACATGGGTGGGGATTGCGATTGCACATTATCGTTTTCGACGTGCTTATGTGGCACAAGGTCATGATGTATCCAAATTGCCTTACAAAGCATCTTGGTTCCCATTTGGTCCATTGTTTGCCTTAGCATTGTGTTTGATCATTATTGCTGGTCAAAACTATACAGCCTTCATGGGTGAAAGTATTGACTGGTACGGAGTATCCGTTGCTTATATTGGTCTTCCAGTATTCTTCGCTGTATACTTATGGTATAAAGCAAAATATAAAACAAAAGTAGTTCCTCTAAAAGAAGTGGATTTATCTCGCGATTTTGAGGACTAATAGAAACAGCCTATGGGAAGAAGTTCCCATGGGCTGTTTTTCTGTTCATTAATTTTATAATTAAAATAGGATACTAAAGGAAATAGGTTAAAAAATAATCTTTTATTAACCTATTATATATTATATAAATATATAAGTATTCTAGAATTTGATAGTATAGTAAAAGTGGCACTAAGTTATTTGTATCCATGTACATATTTTGAATATATATGTATTTAATCATTTATATAAAATAATTGTCAGTATTTTATAAAATTTGATAATCTAGTAATACTAATGATACACGATGAAAGAAAGGATGGTATATATGGAACCTAAACCAACAAAAAATACAATAATATCTGCCTTACGATATGGTTTTCTTAAAACAACACCGTTATTATTGGGATTTTTATTTTTAGGACTATCCTATGGCATTTATATGCATTCTATGGGATTTTCCTGGGGCTATACATTGGCATTGAGTGCTCTCATTTATGCAGGATCTATGGAATTTGTAACAGTAGCTATGTTACTATCTCCTTTCGATCCAGTAGGTGCTTTTTTAATTACACTCATGGTCAATGGGCGTCATATATTTTATGGAATTTCTATGTTAACTATATATAGACATATGGGATGGCTAACACCATATCTCATATTTGGAATGACGGATGAAAGTTTTTCCATTAACTATACATCACAAATTCCTGCTGAAATTTCCAAGAAATGGTGTTATTTTTTTGTAACTTTATTGAATCAGTTATATTGGGTTGTGGGTTCTGTCATAGGTAATCTTTTTGCATCTGTATTATCTTTTAATGCAAAAGGACTAGAATTTGTACTGACTGCACTCTTTATTGTATTGGCTTTGGAGCAATATAAAATGCAACGAAATTTGATTAGCTCTGGCATAGGATTAGTGATTCCTGGCGTTGCCTTGATTGTCTTTGGCAGTGAACACTTTATGATTCCTGCTATGATTGGAATCGTAGTCATATTAAGTCTGTTACGTAGAACAATGGAGGGAGAGCAATGACTTTCACGGAACAAATCATAACCATTGCCATTGTTGTGCTTGGTACTATGGCAACACGATTTTTACCATTTTTAATTTTTACTTCGAAAACAAAAACACCTGCTTATGTGCAGTATTTAGGGAAAGTATTGCCGTCGGCAACGATGAGTTTGTTGGTGGTCTTTTCTTTGCGCCATGTGGATATATCTGGTGTATATCATGGTATGTCGGATATAATCGCTATAGCTGTGACAGTATTACTACACCTATGGAAAGGAAATATGTTCCTATCCATTGGGGGTGGAACAATTCTGTATATGGTACTGATTCAACAAGTATTTATATAGTGTTATATGGAAGTATTCTAAATATGATATAATACGAATAATAAGGTTTAAATCATATCAATATGAGAATAAAGGAGACACCTATGATTATTACAACAACGATGCAAATTGAAGGACAACCAATTAAAGAATATAAAGGAATCGTCTTTGGAGAAGTTGTAGAAGGTCGTAACTTTGTGAAAGACTTTTTCTCTTCTATTCGAGATGTTGTAGGGGGTCGTAGTAATAGTTATGAATCATCTTTATCTAGCGCTCGTGAGGCATCTTTAAAAGAAATGAGTAAACGTGCGAAAGATATGGGAGCTAATGCGATCGTAGGTGTATCTGTGAGTTATGAAACATTAGGTGAAACGAATGGTATGCTCATGGTAACATGCACAGGAACAGCGGTTGTTATTTAGTATGTATTAGAGTTACTTTTACAAATAGCAAACAAGTATTATATAAGAATGCAGAAGTATTTCAATATATTTTTAAGTATTGAAATATAATTTAGTAAAAATAGACAGTAAGTATTGTACTAGAATACATAACTATTTAAAGTTAGTAGATGATTAGTTAGATACATATAGTATAGTTTTATAGATAGGAATCGATAAGGAGAGATAGAATCAGTGGGCAGTGACATAGGTATAGAAATTTTAATTGTAGTCATACTCATCATTTTAAATGGTTTATTTTCCATGACGGAATTAGCCATTATTAATGCTCGTAAAGGATTATTAGAAGAAAAGGCAGAAGCCGGTAATCGTGGAGCTCGCATGGCCATTAAGCTCGCAGAAGATCCGAATGAAATGTTTTCCACTATACAAATTGGTATTACTTTAATTAGTATCGTCACTGGTTTGTATTCAGGGGCTATTTTTTCCGATCCTATGGCGACCTATATCAAAGAACATATCTTGTGGCTAGCTGATTATGCCGATACAGTGAGCCCTATTTTTATCGTATCTTTAACAACCTATTTATCCTTAGTCATAGGGGAATTAGTACCAAAACGATTGGCTTACAATTCTCCAGAATCCATTGCCATCATGATGGCAATTCCTATGAAATACTTTGCCACGATTACAAAACCATTTGTGGCACTTCTCAGTATGTCTACAACGGTGCTACTGAAAGTATTAGGCGTCAAACACAAAGAAGAAGCACCGGTGACGGAATCGGAAATTAATAAAATGCTTGTACAAGGTGTGGAATTAGGCGCTTATGAAGAGGAAGAGCCAGTGTTAGTAGAAAATATTTTCCGCTTAGCTGACCTCGATGCCAGCGATATTATGACACCTCGTACGCAGTTGACGTGGATTGATATTAACGCTAGTGATGAGGACATCCTAGAGACCATTATGGAATGTAACGAACATCGTATTCCAGTAGGTGACGATTCCTTAGATGAGCTGAAAGGCTTAGTATCTTCCGTGGATGTGTTGGCACAACAGATGAAAGAAAGTCATCGTCCGATGAAAGATATTCTAGCTTATTGCATGCGTAAACCAGTGCTCGTACCAGAATCCTTGTCCTTAATGAAAGTATTATCTACTTTCAGAGAAGAAGGTACTCATGAAGCCATTGTGCTAGACGAATATGGTGGTATGAGTGGGATGATTACGTTCCACGACATTATGGAAGAAATCGTGGGATTGATGCCATCTGGGGAAGAGGAAAAGAAAGAAGAAGAAAATCGCATCGTCCAACGAGAAGATGGTACGTATCTTGTAGATGGTCTTATTAGCATTGAAGAACTGAAAGAATACTTTGAAGTAGATGAACTATTGCCAGGAGAAGAAGACGATCTGTATAAAACATTAGGGGGATTCGTGACCTACTTAATCGGTCGTATTCCCAAAGAAGCCAACCGCTGTCACTATGGGCCATTGCAATTTGAAGTCATGGATATGGATAACACGCGGGTGGATAAAGTAATGGTGACACGGAAAGTAGCGGTGGAGAGTAGTTCAGACTAGTATAATTATTGAATACAAACAATGAATATAAATAAAACAGAGGAAAGTTGATGATATAGTACAACTTTCCTCCGTTTTATTCTATTCATAATGTGTCCATAAACTAATTATTTTAACAACTTTTTCTTCCTCAAAAATCTCATACACAAGTCGATGTTGGATATTAATGCGACGTGAATATAGACCTTCTAAATCGCCCACCAATTTTTCATACCTTGGCGGTGTTTGGTAAGGATTTACTTTAATAATCTCTAGTAATGCCTTTGCTTTTGTATCAAGTTTTGCAGATTTTAACTTAGGTATATCTTTTATAGCAGATTTTGTATAAGTTAACGTATACATTACCAAATAACCTCTTCTTCTGAAATACATTCGGATAATGGAGTGTTTTTTCCTTCTAGTAAAATTTCTTTCATACTAGATTTGGATGTTAAATATAAAGTTTCTAACAAGGATAAATAATCATCTTCGCTTAATAGGACGGCATTACCATCTTTAGTGCTGATGCTGAGTGGTTCATTGTATTTAATAGTCTGTGTTAAATACTCAAAAATATTTTTTCTAAAATTTGTAATATTAATAATTGCCATGTGTATCACCTCTTTATGTACATTATAATGTACGTAAAAATAAAAAGCAATGGTATGGATATTGAAAGTATTGTAATCATTTGGAGTAAACTGCAATAGAATTAGAAGTATCTATATTGCCACTACTTGGAAAGATACGATATAATAGAAACAGAATACATCAAAGTATGAGTATAGTATACATCATAACTTATGTTAGTCATGAAAGAGGGTACACCATGGAATGGGTATATTTAGCAATTCATTATGGAGATAATGAGCGTGGTCATATTGCGTATAACAAAGAAACAAAAGAATGCCAAGTGGTATTAGAGGATGTAACTTGGAAAGAGAAAGTAGAATCCTATTTGCAAGCAGAACAAACAGTAATGCATGCCACAGGATTAAATACATATGATGAGTTGACAGTGCAACCATTGGACTCCTACGATAACTTAAAATTAGCCTTAACTCGCATGTGGAACAAAAATGGCGTGCAAGTTGACTGGGGGATTCCAGTAGAAGTAGATGGTCAATTACACTTTGCTGAATAAGTGAGAGCATATGGTGGATAGTCAGTACTTGCAAGATACGATGCGGTGCATACTGAAAGTATCCTGGTAAGAGAAAATCTGATATATACCATGTATATGATAAAGCCTATAGAACAGGTTAGCTATGTTCTATAGGCTTATTGTGTATGTAGTAGATGATGAGATATAGCTTTGTTTTATCGTATATGTAAGCAATAGTACATCTATGTCATGGGTAGATAGACAATACTAGTGGATATAGTGTAAAAATAGAACAAAAAAGATACTTTTATCGTACATATGGAACAGTTATCCACTAAACTGTGGATAACTCAGTGTATAACTATGGGTATAGACTGTGAGTAGGATGTTAATACCTTGTGAATTTAGTGTTAATAACTCTATAGTTATCCACAATTTATACACAAAAAGTGAATAACCCTTGTACTATAAGGCTTTATTGAATCTTAAAGAGTTAGAAAAAATGTTCTGTATTGTGGATATGCACATACGATACAGATCGAATCTTATTTGGATTTCATATTGCTAGGTATAGTAGAGTTAGACTATAATAGATGTATACTTGCGTTCATAGCTCAGTAGGATAGAGCGACAGTTTCCTAAACTGCAGGTCGGGGGTTCAATTCCCTCTGGGCGCACCATAGATAAAAACCGATGTCATAGAAAGATATATCTGTGACATCGGTTTTTTCATGGGTTTATAAGAAAGACTATCATGAATATATTATAGAGTTTATTTGATTCGAGTATAGTGCTGATATAAAGAGTATATTAAGAGTACTAAAGGAATCAATAAGCAAATAGCACCAATTGTTTCTGTCATAGAATTAGGCCACATTGGAATGATAAGACCACAAGCAATTAATACACTAGATATAGCAGGAATTCTCCAAATATGAGTAGGAGATAAGGTAGATTTTATAGATGTAGTTTTCATAGGGATATGATATCGTTTCATAATCGTTAGGATAATGCCTAATAACATACCAATGATGATAATAGTATCCCAGATGGCCCATAATATTTTTAATACCATGGAATTATGATTATGAATATGTAAGTTTATCATAGTTTTCATTCCGGTGAAATACCAAGGAATTTCTTTTGTTGCATATTGATCGAGGGTTGAATCACTATATAAATTGGCATATACAGGCTGACCTAAAAACATGGCAGGATCGTCATCATTTTGGCTACCTAAATAAAAGGCATAGTGATAATTATTAAATCTTGAAGGATAATCCATAGAAATAAGTTGACGATTAGGATAGGTTGATAGGATTCGTTGAATTGCTTCAGAAGGAGATAAAATTTCGGATGTATGATTAGCTAATTCTTGTGTTGCTATAGAGGCTACATTTTTTGTGTAATAATCATTAGCAATAAAAAAACCTCCAATCCATACACCTGTTAGTGATAATATAATTCCCCAAACAGAAGCAATCATAGAAAATTCACGATGCAGAGCGCTGATTTGTAATCGATTTGATGTTTGTGTACTTCGTTTATAGGCGGAACTGAAAGGGCCGTATAAAAAGATACCACTAAGGATGGATAAGAAGCATATCATAGATAGAATAGTTACAAGATAAATACCAAATTTTCCTAAGGCTAATCGAGTATGTAATTCATGAATTGTGTGTAGTGCACTTCGTACCCATGGATGCGTAGGGGTGACACGATGAGATTCAACAAGTGTATTAGAATTTGGATTATATAAGGTATAGTCTCCTCCCATACCCATTCGTGCAGGTGGGGCAGATGTGGCTGATGAATCAATAATTCTATAGCGTAATAGGTTAGATCTATTCATAGTTGGAGAAATATTCAAAATATCTTTTGATGGATATTGTTGTTTTACCAATGCAGCACCCGCATCTGCTGCATCAAATATAGAGGATGAGGATGGACTCATTGTCATAGTAGATGTACTATGAGAGGTTTGTCCTAAAGACCAAGCATTTAATTCGTTTCTAAATAATAATAATAAACCGGTAATGCAAAACATAAGAAAAAATATAATAGAAAAGATAGATATTCTCTTATGCCATTTGTAAAAAGTTGACATATAGTTACTCCTTTCGTATAAAAACATGATTATAATAACTCAAATATTTTAGAAATTCAATTATTTGTGACTATGAAAAAAAGTTTCAATGTATATAATTTATAGTTTTTACCTATTAATAGTGTAATAAAAATTATATTGGGCAAGAGAAGATTCTTATGATATTCTGTATACTCAGAATTGAAATATAATTTTTATTAGTAATATTTGTAGTTATGAAAGGATAGAATTATGAAATTAAAATCACTATTCACACCCCTATTAGTGGGTATATTGGCGTTAGGTATTGCGGGCTGTAGTACATCGACAACAACGCAAGAAATTAAAATTGGCGCTACGGCAGGTCCTCATGCACAAGTGGCTGAGGCGGTAGCGAAGGAAGCACAAAAGCAAGGCATCCAGTTGAAAGTGGTGGAATTTTCTGACTATATCACACCAGATAAAGCCTTGGCAGACGGAGATATCCAATTGAATGCATATCAACATGTGCCGTTTTTGGAAAACTTTAATAAGCAAAATAATTCTAAACTAGTGCCAATCGGCAAAACCATTTTAATGCCAATGGGTATCTACAGTAATTCTGTAAAATCTCCTATCGATGTGAAAGACGGCGACACAGTAGCAATTCCAAATGATCCAACGAATGGTGGACGTGCCTTAGCCTTGTTACAACGAGCAGGTCTTATTAAATTGAAAGAAGGCGTTGGTTTTAAAGCTACAGTAGCAGACATTGTGGAAAATCCTAAGAACCTAAAAATTCAAGAGCTAGAGGCAGCACAATTACCTCGTAGCTTAGATGATGTGACATTAGCGACGATTCCGATGAACTACGTGCAAAGCGCAGGTATCAACGTAGGTGAAAAAGGATTGTACTTAGAACCAAAAGATGAGCCATTAGCAGTGATGATCTTGGCTACACGTGAACAAGATAAAGACAACGCAACATACAAAAAAATTGCAGAGATTTATCAGTCTGAGGCCATTAAACAATTCATTGCAGAAACTTTCAAAGGAACCATTACATCTGCAAACTAATCACTATGAATATAGAGGTCTACCCATGAGGTGGACCTCTTTTTTGCATCGTTGCAAGGATAGTGAAACGATAGGCGTATCGTTTCATAATATATAAAAATACATAGTTACACACAGTGCGCACATATGATATACTATAGAATATATCTTTTAGTACTTTCACTAAGAAAAGGAGCACTTATAGTCATAGATATAGCAAGGGTGTAGCCATTGTTACAGTGAAGTATAGTTGCCTATGGTATACTATAGATATGATATCGGAATCAATAAGAACCTATACATAGAGTATATAAAGGAAAAGTGTGTCACCAGAGTGGTGCAAGGAGGTCTTTATGGAGTTAAGACATGAACTAGAATTTGATAAAGATTATACGATGGAAGAGGCCTTTGCAGAGGCAAAGCGTTGTTTGAACTGTGCGAAGCCATTGTGCCGTACAGGTTGTCCTATTGAAAATGAAATTCCTCGTTTCATCCAAGCTATTGCACATGGTAATTTTGGATTAGCCAACGATATTATTGCAGAGCGTAGCAGTTTGCCAGCGGTGTGCGGCCGTGTGTGTGCTCGTGAAAAACAATGTGAAGGGGCATGTATTTTAAATCGTGCGAACAAACCCATTAATATCGGTAAATTGGAGCGCTTTGCTGCAGATTTTGAAAGCAATAATAATCTTCGCAAGATAAAACCAAATCGTAAAGACCAAGGTAAAATCGCTATTATTGGTTCTGGCCCTGCTGGATTAACAGTGGCTGGAGATATGGCAAAATTAGGCTATGATGTGACAGTATTTGAACGCCAAGATGAGCCAGGTGGTATCCTATTGTTTGGGATTCCGGAGTTCCGTTTAGGCAAAGAAATTGTACGTCGTGAAGTGAAGCGTTTAGAAACATTAGGTGTTACTTTTGAATGTAATGTCACTATCGGTCCAGATCGTAACTTAGATGCTCTGTTTGAAGAAGGTTTTGATGCTATCTTTATTGCTACCGGTACTCATGTGCCAATGGAAATTTCTTTACCAGGTGATGACAAAGCAGGTATGTTACAGGCGATGGCATTATTGACATCTGTACAATTAGTACAAAATGGTAGAGCTGAAGAATCATTAATTCCTGTATATAAAGGTGATAAAGTTCTCATCATCGGTGCTGGTAATGTGGCGATGGATGCGGCTCGTACTTGTGTTCGTCTTGGTGCTGAAAGTGTAACAGTGACGTATCGCCGTGGAGAAGAACAAATGCCAGCAAACCCATCTGAATTTGAAGAAGCAAAAGAAGAAGGCGTTCATTTTGAATTCTTAGCCGCTCCAAAAGAAGTAACTGGTTCAGATATCGTGGAAGGGTTGACATTTACACGACAAGAATTACAAGAAGATGGATCTGTGAAAAGCACTGGCGAAGACTTTACGTTACCAGCGGATAAAATCATCGTGGCCATCGGTCACAAACCAAACACACGCTTAGTGGGTCCTGGTAATGGTATTGAAGTGAATGAGTCTGGCTATGTGGTGACACGAGATATGCCATATGGTATGACAAGCCGTCAAGGTGTATTCGCAGGCGGTGACGTAGTGCATAAACCAGCTACCGTAGTATTGGCTATGCGTGAAGCTAAAAAAGTAGTAGAAGGTATCGTAAACTACTGCGAGGCAAAACGCTTTTTAGGGGAATAGGGTTTTATTCTTTACTTAACTATGCTATAATAAAGACAAGCGAAAAAGAGTAATGGTGATTCCATAAAGCTCACCAAAAAAAACACCCAGGTGGCGAGACTTGGGTGTTTCTTATATACTAGAAAATATACTAGGAAAGTGATATAATGGATTTGGATAAATTTGAGGATTTTCTAATTGCAAACAAAAGAAACCCCACGGTCTGCCAACCGTGGGGTTTTAATTTTTTTGTAATTATGATATAATGTTGGCAAGCGAAAAAAGTGTGAAAATAGTTAACATTAGGTTCACAAAAAACACCCAGGTGGCGAGACCTGGGTGTTTTTATTTGTCTATATAGCTGACAAGGCTAGGCTAGTTACTTCTTAAATACTCGATCTAACCATTTACAAATGTAATAAGCGAGAACATTTGCCGTAATCGAGATAAAAAGTGTAATAATTAATGTTAACATTAAGTTCACCCCCTTTCTGTTACCAGTATGGGGGAAGTAACACCTATAGTATAACAGATTGTGGAAAATAACACATCTGAAAGAGTAAAAAAATATAGATATCTACTTGCACACAGTGGACAAAGGTGTTACAATAGTAGACAGTTATTTTATTTTTAAAGTATTACACTTATAGTTAAGATTCGTACGCATATCGTACAGAAAGGAGATTATCATGGCATTGTTAGCAATTCTCGTGCTCGTCCTGTTCATTTTAGTGAACGTCATTAGAACTAACAATTCCATAGAGGTCGCCTTTTCTTCGGTAGAGCTACCATCTTAGGTTTCTTTGTGTACAACATAAGGAATCTAGGGTGTTGTAGTCTATTTGATTAACGTGCATACATATATATGAAAAGGCGATTCCTCAGGGATCGCCCTTTTTTATGTCTAACATAGTATGTCAGAATACTAGATGTGGATTGGGAACATGTTGGATATAAAATCATAGAACTATCCAATAGAAATCCCATTCAATTATTTCAGTGTTATGCACATAGTATATAGACAACAATATGCGACTATAACAAGTGTTATAAATCATGTTTATATAAGTAGAAAGGATCATTATATGGTACGCAGTGATAGAGTAGCAAAAGGAGCTACAAGAGCTCCTCATCGTTCATTATTAAAAGCATTAGGTTTCATCAACGAGGAAATTGGAAAACCAATCATCGGGATTGCCAATTCTTTCAACGAAATCATTCCAGGTCATGTGCATTTGAAAAATCTTGTACAGTCTGTGAAAGATGGTATTCGCGAGGCTGGCGGTATTCCTATGGAATTTAATACCATCGGTATTTGTGATGGATTGGCGATGAACCACATCGGTATGAAATATTCCTTGGTGACACGCAATATTATCGCTGACTCCATTGAGGCCTCTGCTATGGCCACGCCATTCGATGCAATGGTATTCATTCCTAACTGCGATAAAGTCGTGCCAGGTATGTTGATTGCGGCGGCTCGTTTGAACTTACCATCTGTATTCGTTTCTGGTGGTGCGATGCTAGCAGGCGTGCACAATGGCAAAAAAATAGGTTTATCCGACGTGTTTGAAGCGGTGGGTAAATTTGAAGCAGGCCTCATTTCCGAAGAAGAATTAGAACATATTGAAAACGTAGCTTGCCCAACTTGCGGATCTTGCTCTGGTATGTATACAGCGAATACGATGAACTGCTTAACAGAAGCATTGGGTATGGCATTACCTGGTAATGGTACGATCCCAGCAGTATACTCCGAGCGTTTGCGTCTAGCAAAACGTGCGGGCATGCAAGTAATGGAAGTCTTGCAAGAAGGCTTACGTCCAAAAGATGTATTGACGAAAGAAGCTTTTGAAAATGCGGTAGCTGTAGATATGGCATTGGGTGGCTCTTCTAATACGGCGCTACATTTACCAGCCATTGCTCATGAAGCGGGTGTATCCTTAACCTTGGACGATTTCAATCGCATTGCAGGAGAGACACCACAATTGGCTAAATTGTCTCCATCTGGTAAATATTTCATCGAAGACTTACATGCTGCAGGCGGTGTGTATGCGGTAATGCATCGTTTGCAAGAACAAGGACATTTACATGAAAGTGCAAAATCTGTGAGCCTGGTGGATCAAGGTACGATTGCTAAAACTATGAAAGTCCTAGACGAAGATGTGATCCATCCTTGGAGTGACCCAGTGTACACCACAGGTGGTATCGCTGTATTGAAAGGTAACTTAGCTCCGGACGGTTCCGTGGTCAAAGAAGGTGCTGTAGATCCAGAAATGCTCGTTCACTCTGGTCCAGCAAAAGTCTTCAACAGTGAAGAAGAAGCAGTAGAAGCAATTATGGGTCATAAAATTGTGAAAGGCGATGTAGTCATCATTCGCTACGAAGGTCCAAAAGGTGGTCCAGGTATGCGTGAAATGTTGACACCAACAGCGACAATCACAGGCATGGGTCTTGGTAAAGACGTAGCTTTAATTACAGATGGTCGTTTCTCTGGTGCTACCCGTGGTGCATCCATTGGTCACGTATCTCCAGAAGCAGCATCTGGTGGCACTATTGCCATCGTAGAAGATGGAGATATCATCGAAATCGATATTCCAAATCGATCCTTGAATGTGAAACTTTCAGAGGAAGAAATTGCACGAAGAAAAGCAAACTTAGCACCGTACAAATCAGATGTCACAGGATACTTGAAAAAATATGCTATGCATGTATCCTCTGCAGCACAAGGTGCCATCGAAATCTTAGACGAAGCATAAGAGGGAATGCAGTCAGAATACATATCTATGAGGGAAGTACAGGTCCGTAGATAGAATATATACTTAGGAAAGGACGTTTATATGCATAAATTATACGATTTCATGGAGGCTAGGGAGCGATTGGCTACTATCGCCGTGAAAACAAAATTAATTCATAGCTCTGTGTACTCGCAAGAAACAGGCAATCATGTATATATTAAACCGGAAAATTTACAGCGCACAGGGTCTTTCAAATTACGGGGCGCATACAATAAAATTTCCAAATTAACAGAAGCAGAAAAAGCCTGTGGCGTTATCGCCGCCTCTGCAGGTAACCATGCGCAAGGTGTGGCGCTAGCAGCACAACGATTGGGCATTAAAGCAGTTATCGTTATGCCACGCCATACACCGCTCATTAAAGTAGAGGCGACGCGCCAATACGGAGCAGAAGTAGTGCTCGCTGGCGAAGTCTATGACGAAGCTTATGAAAAGGCTTGTGAACTACAAGAGAAGCACGGCTATGTGTTCGTCCATCCTTTCGATGATGAAGATGTCATTGAAGGGCAAGGGACCATTGCCTTAGAAATTTTAGAAGAATTACCAAATGCAGATATTATTTTAGTACCAGTTGGTGGTGGCGGATTGATCTCCGGCGTGGCAGCAGCAGCTAAGCTAAAAAATCCACAAGTAAAGATTATAGGCGTAGAACCAGAGGGCGCAGCCAGTGCAAGAGCTGCTGTAGAAGAGGGAAAACCAGTAGCACTTCCATCGGTGAGTACAATTGCAGATGGGGCAGCCGTAAAATTAATTGGTTCCAAGAATTTGGAATACATCCAAAATTATGTGGATGAAATCGTAACCGTATCGGACTATGAATTGATGGAAGCTTTCCTATTATTGGCGGAAAAACATAAAATCATCGGTGAAAATGCTGGCTTACTTTCAGTGGCAGGTTTGAAAAAATTACGGGTGCGAGGCAAAACTGTGGTTAGTATTTTGAGCGGTGGTAACATCGACGTATTGACCATTGCGTCCATGATTACTAAAGGCTTAGTCGTACGAGGTCGTATTTTTACATTTGCTGTGAATTTATCAGATAAACCAGGTCAATTAGTGGCAGTATCTGAAATCTTAGCAGAACAAAATGCGAATGTCATTAAACTAGAACATAATCAGTTTAAGAATCTAGATCGCTTCCATGAAGTGGAGTTGGTGGTGACTGTAGAAACGAATGGGGAAGATCATATAAAAAAAATTACGGCTGCCATGGCGGACCGTGGATATACGATTCACCGTATCAGTTCTAATGAATTTAATGAACATGACTAATGGATGAGATGGATATAGAAAGAGGATAAACTATGAGTGAACAGAAGATGATTCGAGGAGCTCGCATACTCCTAGAAACATTGAAGCGCTTGGGAGTGACAGACATATTTGGTTATCCCGGCGGCGCCGTAATTCCTATATACAATGAAATTTATGATTTTGAGGGAATCAACCATTACTTAGCACGCCATGAACAAGGGGCGGCTCATGAGGCAGACGGCTATGCTCGTGCTTCTGGCAAATGTGGTGTGTGCTTAGCTACCTCTGGCCCAGGGGCGACGAACCTTGTGACAGGCATTATGACGGCGCATATGGATTCTATTCCTCTCTTGGCCATAACAGGTCAGGTGGCTAGCCACTTGCTAGGAAAAGATGCGTTCCAAGAATCCGATATCATTGGGATTACCATGCCAGTGACGAAAAATAATTACTTGGTACAGGATATCCGAGATATTGCGAGAACGGTGAAAGAAGCTTACTATTTGGCCACAACCGGTCGTCCAGGCCCTGTGCTAGTAGATATCACACGAGATGCGCAATTAGCAGAAATCTCTTATGAAGAATTTGAAGCAATCTTTAATGAACCGATTTCCCTAGAAGGCTATGATCCAAATTATATTGGACATAAAAAGCAAATCAAAAAGGCTATCGAAATTGTAAAAGCAGCGAAACGACCGTTGATTATCGCTGGCCATGGGGTGTTAATATCAGGCGCTACAGAAGAGTTATATAAATTAGCCACTACCTGTCAAATTCCAGTCACAAATACTTTACTAGGATTGGGGTCTTTCCCAGGAGAACATCAATTATCCTTAGGAATGCTAGGTATGCATGGCACCGTATATGCGAACTATGCTACCAATGAAGCGGATGTAATTTTGGCATTGGGTATACGATTTGATGATCGTATTGCAGGAGTGCCAAAAGAATTTTGCCCACAGGCAACAATTGTACATGTAGACATTGACCCAGCAGAAATTGAAAAAAATAAATTAATCGACGTACCTATCGTAGGGGACTTGAAACATGTGTTGAATGAAATGAATCATGAACTAATACCACAAACCCATGAAGATTGGTTGGAACGCATCCGTGAATGGCGTGAGGAATACCCAATTCGCGTTCGTCCTCATGAGGGAGAGTCTTTATTACCACAAAAAGTAATTCAAGAAATCGATAATATTGTGAAGGGCAATGCCATCGTGGTCACAGACGTAGGGCAACATCAAATGTGGGCATCTCAATTCATCACCTATTCGAAACCGAATACCATCATTACATCTGGTGGAGCTGGTACGATGGGCTTTGGTTTGCCAGCAGCTATCGGTGCGCAAGTAGCACAACCAGATACAAAAGTAGTGCTCATCACAGGGGATGGGGGCCTACAGATGAATAGCCAAGAATTGCTCCTATTAAAAGCTTACAATATCCCTGTGAAAGTGGTCATCATCAACAATGGTTTCTTGGGCATGGTTCGCCAATGGCAAGAACTCTTTAATAACCATCGCTATTCCTTCGTGGATTTATCCATTAGTCCAGACTTTGAAGTGTTGGCACAAGCGTATGGCGTGCGAGGGGTGACACTGTCCACCATCGAAGACTTGCGTAGTCAATTACGAGACCTTATCTTATCCGATGAGCCAGTGGTGATTAACTGCATTGTGGAAAAAGAAGAAAATGTGTTCCCAATGATTCCAGCAGGTTGCAGTGCCAAAGATATGATTGGATTGAAAGGAGGCCCTGACAATGAGTAAAGTACGACAACACCAAGTGCTAGTCATTACAAAAAATAAACCAGGTATCGGGGCTCGTATCCTGTCCCTCTTTAATCGTCGTGGGTACTCCGTTACACAAATGACATCTGGCATATCTATTCCTAATCATCATGCACGGATCACATTGACCGTAGAAACAGACGAAGTGCAATTAGACCAAATTCAAAAACAAATCTATAAATTGATTGACGTCATTAAGGTCAAAATTTTCTCTCCAGAACAAGTGGTGCGCCGTGAATTGATGCTTATTAAGGTGAAAGCAGATGTGTCTGTGCGACCGCAGATTATCCAATTAGCAGATGTGTATCGTGGTAATGTACTCGATGTAGGTCCTAACTCTATCATGATGGAAATTACAGGAGAAACGCAGAAACTAGATGCTTTCATAGAAATTATGAAAGAATATGGTATTCTGGAAATTGCAAAAACAGGTTGCACCGCTATGAGTCGTGGAGAAAAAATGTAATGGTTATACCAAAGCAAGGTGAGTTGTTACATTATGAAGGAGTTACCTTTGTCCGCAATGGGGAAGCGATTTTGCAAGGTGTGGACTGGCATGTGAACACAGGGGAAAACTGGGCATTACTCGGCCTTAATGGAGCAGGCAAGTCCACCTTGCTAGGCATGATTATGGCCTACACCTGTGCCACCCGCGGTGAGGTGCGTGTCCTAGGACATACCTTTGGACAATGCGTCTGGAAAGATGTGAAAGATCGTATTGGATTTGTCAGCTCTACCTTGGGGCAATTTGAACGTACTATGCGAGATGAAACGGTGCGACAAATTTTGCTATCTGGAGCGCATGGTACCATCGGTGTGTATCGAGAAGTGACAGAGGAAGAAGAACAATGCTGTGATATGGTCCTAGCAAGTATGGGATTACAACATTTACAACATCGCCACTTTGGGGTACTTTCCACAGGGGAGCAACGTCGTGTTTTAATCGGTCGTGCTTTGATGACGAGACCAGATTTGCTCATCTTAGACGAACCATGCAATGGGTTAGACGTACCGAGCCGAGAACAATTGCTCCGTCATCTCAATCAACGAGGGACTCAGGACAGTCCTTGTCCGTTTATCTATGTGACGCACCAAATCGAGGAAATCCTTCCCACAGTGACCCATGTGGCACTATTAAAAGAAGGTAAAATCTTTCAATCGGGGCCGAAATATGAGGTCATTACCGATGATATTTTATCGGCGCTCTATGGTTTGTCTGTGAAAGTGACTTGGGTCCAAGATCGACCTTGGCTACAAGTACTTTTATAAAATGTTTTTATAGAGTGTACAAAGATATTTTTAATTATACCAATTTATCATACTAAGTATGGTAAATCAGTAAGCCGAAAGGTTGAAAATCAGTTGAATTTCACTAGAAAATCTAGTAAATTATAAACATTAACACATGTATTACAAAGTAGGAGGTTATCACAATGGCAGGTAACATTTTAGGCACACAAGTATTTTATGATGCAGATTGCAATCTACAAGCATTAGTAGGTAAAAAAATTACAGTTCTTGGCTACGGTTCCCAAGGTCATGCGCATGCATTGAACTTGAAAGAAAGCGGCATGGACGTACAAATCGGTCTTCGTGAAGGTTCCAAATCCTGGAAAGAAGCGGAAGAAGCTGGTTTCGTAGTAAAAGAAACAGGGGATGCTGTAAAAGGTGCAGACGTTGTGATGATCTTGATTCCAGATGAATTGCAAGCAGAAACTTACGAAAAATCCATCGCTCCTAATCTTAAAAAAGGTGCGTACTTGGCATTTGCTCATGGTTTCAACATTCATTTCGGTAAAATTAAACCAGCTGCTGATGTAAACGTATTCATGGTAGCTCCTAAAGGACCTGGTCACTTAGTACGTCGTACATTCCAAGAAGGTTCTGGCGTTCCTTGCTTGTACGCTGTATATGCAGATCCAAGCGGAGACACTAAAGAAGTGGCCTTAGCATGGGCATCTGGTGTAGGCGGTGGCCGTTCCGGTATTTTGGAAACTGACTTCCGTCAAGAAACTGAAACTGACTTATTCGGTGAACAAGCAGTACTTTGCGGCGGTGTATGTGCATTGATGCAAACTGGTTTTGAAGTATTGGTAGAAGCTGGTTATAACCCAGTTAACGCATACTTTGAATGTGTTCATGAAATGAAATTAATCATCGACTTGATCTACGAAGGTGGTTTCGAAACAATGCGTAAATCCATCTCCAACACAGCTGAGTTCGGTGACTATATTACAGGACCAAAAGTAATCCCAGCATCTGCAAAAGAAGCTATGCGTGGTGTATTAAAAGATATCCAAGATGGCAAATTTGCTGATCAATTCCTTGGTGACTATGTAGCAGGCTACCCATACCTTAACGAACAACGTAAACAATCTGCAGCACATCAAGTAGAAGAAGTGGGCGGCGAATTACGTAAATTGATGCCTTGGATCAAAAAGTAAAAAGTAAATAGCCTTCATATAAATCATGAAGTAGTATAAGGAAAGCACGCAACACACTCCTTCACAAACGGTATTTCATAATGTTTGCTCAGGAGCATGTTGCGTGCTTTTTGCTTACAGAATACTTAGAGGAAAAGAAGGCTATTTACTTTTGGGGGCTTTTTGTGACGGAACTTGTTTCGCTATGTAGCCTTGTGGCGTTTGTAACTAAATAGAAGCAAAGGGAAGAGCACGACATATTCCGACCCGAACTGATACAGTGGTTAGGTTTGCTCCGGAACATGTCGTGCTCTTCTTGCATTTGTATGATTTAGGTAAAAAGGAACGCCACATAGGCTGCTACTCATAACGGCGTTCCTCAGAGTATTTAGTTCATATAAACAGTACAAATAGATTGTGCTATAATTGAAATTACAAGAGTCATTAACGTGTTGTTAGGCTCATCTCTTCCTATTATGGGAGGAGGTGGTTGCTATGACAAATTTTAGAAAGTTATCTTTATTGATAAAGTTTTTTAAGTTGATTATAGATATTTATCGTTTCTTTCAATAGAAATGAAAAAGCCTAACGTAACAATAAGTATTACCAGTACTTATACACGTTAGGCCATTTTTCTTTATTCTTTTGAGATGAGCCTAACGCTAGCAGACGTCGATGGCTCTTCTTTTGTTGGTTTAATTATAGCACAGTTAATAGGAATATTACAAATGCCACAAAGGGCTACTACGCGTAACGGCGTTCCTTAAGATGATATTCATAATATTGTTAATTCGCATAATGTATATCTAGGTGTATAATGGTGGTATGAGAGTCACTAATGTGAGTTAGGCTTGTCTCTTCCTAATTTAGGAGGAGGTGATACTATGAGAAGGTATGAAAAGTATACTTTATTGCTTTATCTAATTTCTGTAATAGTAAGTATCATTGACCTGTTTAAAGATCTATTTAAATAGATAATGAAAATGCCTAACGTAAAGATAAGTATAACCAGTACTTATACACGTTAGGCATTATCAGATTTCGTTATTTTGAGATGAGCCTAACGCTAGCAGACGTCGATGGCTCTTCTTTTGTTGCCTTTATTATAGCACAGGTTATAGGTACAATACAATCGTCTTTTGTTCCGCTATGCAGGCTTGTGGCGTTAGTAACTAAATAGGGAAAAGGGAAGACCGCAACATACTCCTTCTCAAACTGATACAGTGGTTAGGTTTGTTCAGGAACATGTTGCGGTTTCTTGCGTTTGTGTGATTTAGGTAGAAAGGCCCGCCACAAAGGCTACTACTCGTAATGGCGTTCCTCAAGGAAGACAATAAATGTTTTCTCTAGTTATACTATATAAATACACAGTTTTTTTGAATGCAATATACAATATATTGTGCAAATTTTAATCGTGTAAATTGATGAAGAAATTTCAGCAAAATAGAAACATAATATCTAAATTCTTCTACAATAATATACACAATAATTCAATTATAAACATTTTGAATAAATGGTGTAAAATTGTTAGCTTAGGATGTAATAATACATATCTGTTGATGTCTAATTTTACTTAGGAATAAAAATGCGAACTATTGCTTAAAATTGATTATTTATACATAAAATTAAAACTTAAATGAATTAATATGTAATAAATAAATAGTATATGAAGATAATGGTAGATAGTAAGAATATTGTTATTCTATAGATTACAGATAAATTGTGAAAGTTTTTTTAATTAGTTGTTGATAATGTATACAAATTCATGTATAATGATATCGAAATAATTTGAACTAGATTTACACAACAGATTATTTGCTAGGTCGTGGCTAACAAGTGTATGTAGAGTGTATGGTTCGTGTATAAATATTACTTTCCACGAAAGAACCTTTAGGAAGCTGAAGGTTTATTTTGATAGTAGAAGAATACTGGGTGAGAGGAATATAAGTTATTCTATGTAGTCGATGTATAGGACTTAGTTTATAAGTAATGTTGTAAAGGAGATTTATATGGGATTAAATCGGATTTATAAAGTAGTTTGGAACAAAACTAAGGGATGCTATGTAGTAGTGTCTGAATTAGCAAAGCGTGTAGGTCGTAATAAGGCGAAAGCGATTGTTATTAGCTCTGCTGCTATGGCTATGGCAGTAAGCCCTATTTTAACAAGTACAGTAGGTGCAGCTCTGAATCAGGCTGGTACAGGTTCTGATAACGCTGTAGCCCTTGGTGAAGCGGCAAATGCGAATCAGGCACGTGCTGTCGCTATAGGTAAAGGGGCAACAATTAGTAGTGGTCAAGATACCATTGCGATTGGTACTGAGACTAAGGCACAAGGTAACACTAGTATTGTCATCGGTAAAAATGCTAAAACCACAAATAATGCGGAAGGTACTGTGGTTATCGGCCGTGATGCATTCAGTGAAGGATCTGGTAAAGCGGATCGCCCTAATACAGTAGTGGGTCGTGGTGCCTACACAGCATTTGGTGCAAATGGGACGTATCGTATGAACGCGTCTACAGCTCTTGGTTTCCAAGCCGGTTCAGGTATTCGTGTGGATAGTAAAGCTAATAATAAACTAGTTGACAATAATACAAATGCCGATAGTAATGAAAATGTATTGGTAAAAGCAGGCTATGGGCTTCAAGATATTAAAGATGCAGCTCAAAAGGTTGAGATGGATAAAACCAAAGCCTTTTTACAAGCTGGATTTGCACATAATGGACTTGATAAAACGGGGGATAGTGGAAAAAGCACTGATATAGCAAACGGTTTAAGTTTCTATCGTAAAAGTGATATCAATGAAGCGACTGCCATAGGTGCGGAGGCTCGTGCCATCGGTGACCAATCTATTGCTATCGGTGGACAAGTGGTTGCTGGTGACGGTGTTGTTGCCTTAGGTGGTAATGATACAGATCAATTGCGTAATAATAAATACCAGGTGGTAACAGACGATGCAGTGAACAGAACGAATGTAAATACCATTGATGACTATAATTTAGCCTATACTGAAAGCACTACAACAGTAGCAGGACAATTCAAAAAACTTGTAAATCGTGATATGCCAACTGGATATCGATCCACGTATGGTCAATCTGGTTCCGTAGTTATCGGTATGGAAGCCCATTCCACAACGGCTTTGGGTACAGCTATCGGTACTAACTCCGTAGTACGTATGGGTGCTTTTGGTGCCACAGCTATCGGTGCTGGTTCTACGGTACAAGCAAATGCAGAAGCCGCAGTAGCTGTCGGTATGGGTTCCGTAGCGAATGGTGCCTATGCGTTAGCAGGTGGTACAGCATCTTGGGCGGAATATGGTGATATTGCCTTAGGTTACCAAGCGAAAGCAAGCGGTAAAGATGGTGCTATTGCTATGGGTCGTGCTACGAATGCACAAGGTGACTCTTCCATCATGATCGGTGGTGCAAATATCGCCTCTGCAGCGGCTCAAAATACAAGCTTTGAAAAAAGCAATGGCGCAGTAACTGAAAAAACAGTCATTGAAAAAATCAATGGTAAAGATGTAAAACGGAAATACACATTTGCCGGTACAACTAAAACTACTGGTACCGTAGCGGAAGCTTTTAAAGAACTAACTGGCCGTGATATGGATACGAGTGAGCTTAAGTTCGCGGAGGATAAATATAAAAATGGTCACGCCTCCACATCCTTAGGTGTACATGCATTATCTAGAGGTGATTTAGGTACAGCTATTGGTGCTGGTTCTCGTGCTGACTCAATTGGATCTGTAGCTTTAGGCGTAGGCGCTCGTGCTAATCGTCAAAATGCGGTGGCTATTGGTACTGGTTCTACTACTGATTTAGTAGGTACACGTCAATTAAGTGTAAGCTACGATAAAGATGGCAATGTTGTTGACGATAACTCACCAAATAAGGCGTATACGTTCAACTGGGCTGGTGGCACCAACACATCTGAAGGTGACGTAGTATCCTTTGGTAGTTCTGGGGCAGAACGTCAATTGAAAAACGTAGCAGCTGGTCGTGTAGCAGATGATTCTACAGATGCTATCAATGGTTCTCAGTTAAATTCTATTTCTAAAAAATTAGCTACAGGTTGGAACATTGCTGGTAATCCTAAAACTAAAGTGGCTGGTATTGGTACAGAAGACCAAGTAAACTTTGTAAATGGTAATGGTACAACAGTGACTGTTACGAAACAAGAAGAAGTAAAAAATGGTAATACTGTAACTACAGCTAAAGGTGCGAATGTAAAATTCGATGTTAACGCTGCAGATGGATCTATTACATCAGATGCAAATGGTATTTCTGTGAATACAGATGGTGATACAATTGGCAAAACAACAGATGGCAAACTAAAAGCTAATACTGGTACTATTAATACTGGTGATGACGGAAAAGCAGCTCCTAAGACAGGAGATGGAAATAAATTAGCCACTGTAGATACAGTGGTAAATGCTGTGAATAATGCTGCTTGGAAAGCAACTGCTGGAAGCGTTGATTCTGGTACAGAAACAGGTAAATCAGAAGAAAAGATTAAAGCTGGCGATGTAGTTACTTTCAAAGCTGGTGACAACCTTGCTATTAAACAAGATGGTAAAAACTTTATCTATTCCTTAAAACCTGAATTGACAGGTTTAACGAGTGCTGGTTTCAAAAATACTGCTGGTGATACCACTGTGATCGATGGCAATGGCATGACAATCACGCCAAAAGATGCGTCAGCAAAGCCAGTATCTTTAACAAAAGATGGCTTAGATAATGGTGGCAAAACAATTAAAAATGTTACATCTGGTTTGACAAATTATGATCCTGGAACACCAAAAGCAGGTCTTGTAGATTTAAGTAAACCAGCTACAGGTACTCCAGTTCCTGATACTACAGCGGCTACTGTAGGTGATTTACGTAATATGGGTTGGGTTGTATCTTCGGACAAAACGACAGGTGAATTAACAAAAGCCTACACAGACCAAGTAAAAAATGCTGACGAAGTAAAATTCGTAGGAGAAGGTGGCGTTACTGTATCTGGTAAAACAGAAAATGGTGTTCGTACTATTACTGTGAAAGCAGAGGCTCAAGAAATGCCTGAGCAACCTGTAAGTTATACAACTGCAGATGGTACGAAAGTATATCCTAAGACGGTAACAAAACCAGATGGAACTAAAGATGTTAAATACTATTCTGAGCCAGATGGAAAAGGCACTGAGATTCTTAAAGAGAATGTGATTGCATCTATCAATGGTCCAGAAGGCACTAAGGCACCAACTACATTATCTAATGTAGCAGGTAACTTGGATGGTGCTAAAAAAGATACAAAAGCGCCAACTACTGAACATGCTCCTGTTAATACAACAGATGCAGCAGCTCCTAACTATGTAAATCCTAATAATGCGGCTACTGTAGGTGACGTATTAAATGCAGGTTGGAATTTACAAAATAATGGCACTGCGAAAGATTTTGTAAAACCATATGACACTGTAAACTTCGTGAATGGTGCTAATACAACAGCAGTAGTAACTACGTCTGCAGATGGAACAACAAGTGATGTAACATACAATGTAACAGGATTACCTGTAACATACACAGATAAAGATGGTAAGCCAGTATCTAAAATTGGTGATAAATACTATCCAGTGAATGAGAAAGGTCAACCTATTACTCCAGATGGTAAACCAGCTGTAAAAACTAATGCAGAAGGTAAACCAGTTACAGAAGATGGCACTGTTATTGAGCCAGTAGATACTACAAAACCATTAAAAACTGCCTTAGTAAATCCAACTCCAGCAGGAGATAAAACAAATACAACAGATCCAACAGCATTAAATAATGTAACATCTGGTTTGAATAAATATGGTGATACAGTTGATGGTGCACAAGTACCAGGATCTACACCGGCGAATAATGGATTAGTAGATTTATCTAAACCAGCAGATGGTAGTGAGCCAAAAGTTAGCGATAACACAGCGGCTACTGTAGGTGATTTACGTAATATGGGTTGGATTGTATCTTCTGATAAAACAACTGGTAGTCTAGATACACCTTATACAGATACAGTGAAAAATGCTAACGAAGTGAAATTCGTAGGAGAAGGTACAGCCACAGTATCTGGTAAAACAGATGAGAAAGGTGTACGTACTATCACTGTAAAAGTGGATGATCAAGCATCTGCAAATAATGCGGTATCTCCTGTAGTATACACAGATGAAAATGGTGATCGTGTATATCCTACTGGTGAAAAAGATCCACAAGGTAACCCAATCTTCAAGAAAAATCCAGATGGTACTGGCGATACTGTAACTGGTCCAGTGAAAACAAGCATTAACGGACCAAAAGGTACAAAAACTCCCGCTACGTTGGACAATGTGAAACATAATTTACCAACTGTAAATGATACTGATAAAAAGGCATCTGATGTAGATGGTAATCCAATCGACGGTAAAAACAATACAGCTGCTCCTATTACAGCAGCAGATGCAGCTGATTTATTGAACCCAACAAAAGATGGAAAACCAAATCCTAAATTTGCTGGTAACAATGCAGCTACAGTATCTGATGTATTAAATGCAGGTTGGAACTTACAAAATAATGGCGAAGCTCGTGATTTTGTAAAACCATATGATACAGTAAACTTCGTAAATGGTGCTAATACAACAGCTGTAGTAACTACAGCAGCAGATGGCACAACAAGTGATGTAACATACAATGTAACAGGATTGCCTGTGACGTTCACAGATAAAGATGGTAAACCAGTATCTAAAATTGGTGATAAATACTATCCAGTGAATGAAAAAGGTCAACCAGTAAGTGAAAAAGGTAATCCAGCTGTAGGTACAAATAATGATGGTGATTTGGTAGATAAAGATGGAAATGTAATTAAACCAATTGATACAGCAAAAGATCCATTGAAATCTAATATGGTTAACCCTAATGTTGCTAATACAACAGAGAAACCAAATAACCAAACGACAAGTCCAACTCAATTGGGCAATGTAGCGAATGGTGCTAACACATTTGATCCAGTAGATGGCAAAAAATTAGGTAATGACGGTAAATGGTATAATGCAGCGGATGTACTTCCAAATGGTCAACCAAAAGAGAATGTACAACCAGTAGCAAAACCAGAAAACGTTGGCAAAGCAGGTTTGATTGACTTCAGCAACTCTAACCCTAATAATGCAGCTACTGTAGGTGATTTACAAAACTTAGGTTGGATTGTATCTGCAGAAGGAAACAACTACTCTGATCAAGTACGTAATGCTAACGAAGTGAAATTCGTAGGTGAAGGTACAGCTACAGTTACTGGTAAAACAGATGAGAATGGTGTACGTACTATCACTGTAAAAGTGGACGACCAAGTGTCTACGAATAATGCACAAACACCTGTAGTTTACACAGATAAAGATGGTAAGAAAGTATATCCAATTAAAGGTGATGATGGTACTGTAACATATCACACAACTCCAAATGGAAAAGGTGATAATGATGAAGTTGTACCAAATAATAATGTTGTTACATCTATCAATGGTCCTGAAGGTACAACAAGTCCAACAGAATTGAAAAATGTGAAAAACAACATTCCAGCAGTAAATGATGCTGATAAAAAAGTAACAAACCCTGATGGTACAGAAAAAGGAACTTCCGGAGATGTAAACAATATCAACAAAGCTCCATTGACAGCAACGGAAGCAGCTGACTTGCTGAACCCAACAAAAGATGGACAACCAAACCCTAACTTTGTGGGCAACAATGCAGCTACAGTATCCGATGTATTAAATGCAGGTTGGAACCTACAAAATAACGGCGAAGCTCGTGATTTTGTGAAACCATTTGATACTATAAACTTTGTAGATGGTGCGAATACAACAGCAGTAGTAACTACTAATGAAGATGGTACAACAAGCAATGTTACATACAATGTAACAGGATTGCCTGTGACGTTTACAGATAAAGATGGTAAGCCAGTATCTAAAATTGGTGATAAATACTACCCAGTAAATGAAAAAGGTGAACCAGTAAGTGAAGCAGGTAACCCAGTTGTAGGTAAAAATGATGATGGTGATTTGGTAGATAAAGATGGAAATGTAATCAAACCAATTGATACAGCAGCAAATCCATTGAAATCTAATTTAGTAAACCCTAATGTGGCTAACTCTGAAGCAGCTCCAAACAACCAAACAACAACTCCAACAACATTGAATAATGTGAAAAGTAATTTACCAACTGTAAATGATGCTGATAAAAAAGCATATGATGTAGATGGTAACCCAATCGATGGCAAAAACAATACAGCAGCTCCTATTACAGCAGCAGATGCAGCTGATTTATTGAACCCAACAAAAGATGGAAAACCAAATCCTAAATTTGCTGGTAACAATGCAGCTACAGTATCTGATGTATTGAATGCAGGTTGGAACTTACAAAACAACGGTACTGCGAAAGATTTCGTAAAACCATATGACACTGTAAACTTTGTGGACGGTGCTAATACAACAGCAGTAGTAACTACTAATGAAGATGGCACAACAAGCAATGTTACCTACAATGTAACAGGATTGCCTGTAACGTTCACAGATAAAGATGGTAAACCAGTATCTAAAATTGGTGATAAATACTATCCAGTGAATGAAAAAGGTCAACCGGTTACTCCAGATGGTAAACCAGCTGTAAAAACTAATGCAGAAGGTAAACCAGTTACAGTAGATGGTACTGTTATTGAGCCAATTGATACAAAAGCAAATCCATTGCAATCTAATTTGGTGAATCCTAATGTAGAAAATACAAAAGAGAAGCCAAATAACCAAACTACAAGTCCAACACAATTGGGTAATGTAGCGAATGGTGCTAATACATTCGATCCAGTAGAGGATAAAAAATTAGGTAATGATGGTAAATGGTATAATGCAGCGGACGTACTTCCAAATGGTCAACTGAAAGAGAATGTACAACCAGTAGCCAAACCAGATAATGTTGGTAAAGCAGGTTTGATTGACTTCAGCAAATCTAACCCTAATAATGCAGCTACGGTAGGTGATTTACAAAACTTAGGTTGGATTGTATCTGCAGAAGGTAATAGCTACTCTGATCAAGTACGTAATGCTAATGAAGTGAAATTCGTAGGTAAAGGTACAGCTACAGTCACTGGTGAAACAGATAAGAATGGTGTACGTACAATCACTGTGAAAGTGGACGACCAAGTATCTACGAATAATGCACAAACACCTGTAAACTATACTAATAAAGATGGTAAAAAAGTATATCCAGTAAAAGATGAAAATGGCAATGTGACTTACCATACAACTCCAGATGGAAAAGGTAAAGGAGATGAAACAGTACCAGCAGGTGATGTGATTACATCTCTAAATGGTCCTGAAGGTACAACCGCTCCAACAACATTGAATAATGTGAAAAACAATATCCCAGCAGTGAATGATGCTGATAAAAAAGTTACAAACCCTGATGGTACAGAAAAAGGAACTGCAGGAGATGTAAACAATATCAACAAAGCTCCATTGACAGCAACGGAAGCAGCTGATTTATTGAACCCAACAAAAGATGGAAAACCAAATCCTAACTTTGCTGGTAACAATGCAGCCACAGTATCCGATGTATTAAATGCTGGTTGGAACTTACAAAATAACGGCGAAGCTCGTGATTTTGTAAAACCATTTGATACTGTAAATTTCGTAAACGGTGGCAATACAACTGCAGTGGTAACTACAGCAGCAGATGGCACAACAAGCGATGTGACTTTCAATGTGACAGGCTTACCAATTACATATACAACAGCAGATGGTAAACCAGTATCTAAAGTGGGCGATAAATTCTACCCAGTAAATGAAAAAGGTCAACCAATTGGTCCAGACGGTAAACCAGCTGTTAAAACAGCTCCAAATGGTGACTTATTGGATAAAGCGGGTAATGTAATTCAACCAATTGATACAGCAAAAAATCCATTGAAATCTAATATGGTTAACCCTAATGTGGCTAATACAGCAGGTGCACCAAATAACCAAACTACGACTCCAACACAATTAGGTAATGTAGCGAATGGTGCGGAAACATTCAAACCTGCTGATGATGTAAAATTAGCGAATGATGGTAAATGGTATAATGCAGCAGATGTAAAACCTAATGGAGCACCAAAAACAGCAGAAGAAAACAATGGAAAAGAACCAACTCCAGTAGCTAACCCGTTGTCCACTAAAAATAAAGCTGGTGATATTCTTGAAAAAGGTAATGATGGTAACTGGTACAAAGCTAGTGATCTAGAAAATGGTGAACCTAAGCCTAATGTTGATGCACAAACTCCAGTGGTGAAACCAGACAATACTGAAAAAGCTGGTCTCGTAAACTTTGAAAACTCTAATCCTAACAATGCAGCTACAGTAGGTGATTTACAAAACTTAGGCTTTGTAGTAGCCGCGCATGACAATGGCTATGTTGAACAAATGCGTAATGCTAATAAAGTTGAGTTTAAAGGTAGCAACGGCGTACAAATAACAGGTAAAACATTAAAAGATGGTACTCGTGAAATTACAGTAGCTTTAAAAGAAGGTCGTGTAACAAACGATGTAATTATTACGAATGCAGATGGTACTGAAACACATGCTGTTCGTGGTGAAGATGGTAAAATTTACACAAAAGATCCTAAAACTGGTAAAGCTACGAAGACTGAAATCACAATAGCTCCTACAGATACTGTAACTAATGATGGTAATGCGTATGTAACTGGTAATTCTGTAGCGACAGCTATCCAAAAATCTGGTTGGAATATTGGTATTGGCTCTACAGATAAAGCTTTCAGTGAAAAGGCTAAAACTTATGAAAGAGTTAACCCTAAGGATAACGTAAAATATGTAAATGGTGCGAATACAACAGTATCTATGGCAGTGGATGCAGCAAAGGATAGAGATGGTACTACAGTTACTACAACGTATGTGAAAGTAGATGTAAACCGTGACCTTCATATTGACAGTGTAACAACTGGTGGTCCAGCGAAAGATAAAGATGGTAACCCATTGAAATTAGTAGATGGCAAATACTATCCTGAAAACGCGTTGGTAGAAGATGGAAAAGTATATCCAGCAGGTACTACTTTCATCGATGGTAAACCATATCCAGCAAATACAGTGATGATTGATGGTAAAGCATATCCAGCAGGCTCTGCAAAAGATCCTAAAACAAATGCAATTGTGAAAGACGGTCAACCAGCTCCAGAAGTACAACCTGTTACACCATTAACAGCGACAGACGTAGATAACGTGGCACCTGGTAAAGACGGTGCTATGACTGTGAAAGACGCTAAAGGTAACGATGGCGTATCTGCTACAGCTAAAGATGGTAAAGGTACTTTAACATTGAAAGATGCTGGCAAAGATGGCAAAGATGCTTCTCAAGTAAATATTTCTACAGCAAAAGCACCAGCTGATTTGGAAAATACACCAAAAGATGCAGTTCGTGCAAATGATGGTAACTGGTATGCACCTGCAGATGTTACAGTAGAAGTAAAAGATGGAAAAACTGTAGTAACACCAAAAGCAGGTAAAACTCCGATTCCAAATGCACCAACTATGGATCGTATCCAATACACAGGTACAGATGGTAAACCTCGTAATGTAGCTACTATGGATGATGGCCTTCGTTTTGTAGGTGATGATGGGGAAACTATCAGTAAACCGTTGAATTCTACTATGGAATTTACAGGTGGTAACCGTGAAGATACTGGTAAACCAGTAGCGAAAGCTGCTACAACAACAGGCAACATCGGCGTATTCAATACAGATGGTAAATTGTCTATTCAATTAGCAAAAGACTTAGATAAATTGAACAGCGCTAACTTTGAAAGTAAAACTGACAAAGCAGGCAACCCATTGAAAGTTGTGGACGGTAAATACTATCCTGAAAAGGCTGTGGTAAAAGAAGGCAAAGTATATCCTGAAGGTACTGTGATTATCGATAACAAACCATATCCAGCAGGCACTACAAAAGATGCAGCAGGTAAAGTGGTGAACAACGGTAAACCGGCGACAGAAGCAACACCGATTAACCCAATCGATAGTAAACAAGTACAAGACGGTCCTACATCTAGATTGACTGGTACAGGATTGACTTTCAATACACCAACACCTAAGGATGAAAAGGGTAACCCATTAGTATTAGTGGATGGCAAATACTATAAAGCTGATAATTTAGAAAATGGTAAACCAAAAGCTGATGCAAAACCTGAACCTGTAAAACCGGCACAATCTACTGCATTTACTCCAGATGGATTGGTGGTAACTCCAGAAACGGCTAAAGTAAGAGATGCGAATGGCAACCCTGTCCTTGATAAAGATGGTAGAGAAGTGGTAGATCCTACGAAAGTAGTATCCTTCGGCTCTCCAACTATCGTGGTTGACCCTAAAACAGGAAAACCAATGGTAGATCCAAAAACTGGGGATCCAGTGATGAAATCTGGCATCTCTGCAGGTGGTCAAGTGATGGCGAATGTGGCACCAGGTGTCCTTGATACAGATGCGGTTAACGTATCTCAGTTGAAAGGTGTAGCGAATAACATCAATATGCGTATGAACCGTATGGGTGCGCAAGCTGCAGCTATGGGTGCATTACGTCACTTACAATATGATCCATTAGAGCCAACAACAATTATGGCTGGTGTGGGTACATATAAAGGTGAAGCTGCCTTAGCATTAGGTATTGCACATTACAAAAATGAGTCTACCTTATTCCATGCAGGAGCATCTATCGGTAGCCGTGGTGATGAATTAATGGCGAACGCAGGTGTGAGCTGGAAATTTGGATCCCGTGCAGATGAAACGGCAGTAAAAGACACATTCCGTCAAGGTCCTATCAGTTCTTCTTATACTTTACAAGATAAAGTATCAGCCTTAGAAGCACAAAACCAAGTGCAAAAAGATGAAATTAACACATTAAAAGCGCAATTGGCGGAAGTACTTCAATATATTAAAAAAGGGTAATAGATAGATGTTCCTATGCGTAGAACCTGTGAAAGCATTTGCTTTCACAGGACCTACCATGGGTATTGAATCGATTCGATATTGTATACATAACTACACTTGTTGTATAATGAAAAAATACAGAGGTATGTACTTATAGAAATGAATAGGTATATTAGATAGGAGATAGAACCGTGAAGAAACTAGTATTAACAGCAGCGTTGTTAGCAACAGCAACATCTGGCTTTGCGATGGGAGATACGTTGTTCGATCAAAAGAACCCAGCTCATATCGTAACACCAGCAGCAGGCTACGAAATTGAAGTGGCTACACCAGAAACAGTGGAAGCCTTAGAAGAATTAGGTGTTACCTTAGAGCGTGTGTACGAAGTACACAAAGACTTGGTGTATCGTCACGAGCGTGGTGAGCGTTTGACAGATCGCCAACATCGTTATGCGGAACATGATGTGAACCATGAGTTCTTGCGTGTTCTAGATCGCAACTTGACAAACCGCGTGGAGTTCTTTAAACGTGCTCATAATTGGAATGGGGACAATAAATACGAACACACTGCGAACTATCAAGTATTCTTGAACAAACACAATAAACATGCGAAAGAAGCGGTAAATGGATATAGCAACAGCTATGGCTGGAATGTATTGCGTGCTGTCCGTCAAGATGCATTAGATAATGTAAAAGCTGTGTTTGACGAAAAAGGTGAAGACACACGTGGTGAAGACATTGTTAACGCTATGAAACATGCGGCAGAAAAAAATGCATTAACTGTGAATAGTGAAGAGCTTCGTTTTTATATTAACGAACTTGTTTGGTACACAGCAAAACAAACAGCAAAAGAAACAAATAAACAATTATCTCATGTTTTAAAATAATTTGAGAGATTTATAGGATCGCAGGATCCTGTTTGAAGTGATAGAGAATGATTTGTCAGATGGCAATCATTCTCTATTTTTATAGGCTCTTTGTCAAATGTTGGGGCTACTCATATAAAAAGTTCTTAGCACTAGCTATTCAAATAGCTGGTGCTATTCTTTTTGCTTAATAGAAGTATACGAACTCTGAAGCGTTCAAAATGACGTAACCCATAACTTATTCTCTTTAACACCTTAATATTATTATTACATCTTTCTGTAAAACCATTGGAATAGGGTAATACAAAGGCATTAACAATTTGAGGGAACCAACTAATAAAGGAGACTTTAAAATTACTAAACTCTGGTAGATGACTGCTTTCTACTGCTTTTAACCATAATTGTATATATCTTTCTATGTTAGGTATGCTGTATATCTTAAATATCTTTCTAAAGGCTAATCTAAACCCATACGCCTGTCGTAAGTCATCGGATATATGCAATATTTCTAGCAGCTTTACTCGCTCGCTTTCAGTTAATGTATCCGGATTCTTCATAAGGATCCTTCGGTTATATTTGAGCATCCTAGAGTGTGCTACTAATTGCTTTTGCTCACGCTTACGTACTCGCTCGAGAGCCCAATCTACCAAGCGACACACATGGTAACGATCTGCCACAATATGTGCATGAGGGAACATAGTTTGCATCACTAACTTAAATAGTGGAGACATATCCATGACGATGTATTTAACCTGCGCTCTAGCTTTCTTAGAAAAGGCTTTAAAGTATTGGATAAGAGCGCTCGCATCTCGTTTGGGTAAAATATCCACGATAGAATGATTCCTCAAATCGGTTATGATGACTTGGTACACGTGCCCCTCAGCATTTCCTTTATATTCGTCAATACCTAGTACAGTCGGTAATTGCGCAGGCTTTGGAATGGCTAATTTAGAGCAATACCGAATGACTGTGGATACAGAAACATCACTGCGTTTAGCCATCTCAGTGAAGGATCCTTTTTCACTGAGTTGTCTAAATAGATATTCCATATTAGTTTTACTAAGGCGCAAATAACGACTAACAAAAGGGTTCTTTTCTATGAAAGTGTGATTACACTCCTGACATTTGTAACGTCTTTGTAAGTAGGTTGCAGTCACTGTATGATGCTGTATAGCACCAAATTTAACGTCTCTAGGTCGTTTGCCTTTAGACTTCCTAGTGCTCGCTCCACAATGAGGACACACTTGCTCAGCTACAGGCATCTCAAGAGTAAAGTGAACAGAACCGTCCTTATTTACTCTTGTATGTTTGATATATTCCTCTTTGATTTTAAAGATAATTTCTGTATAATTAACTGTAGACATATATGACTCATCCTTTCTTATTTGTGTAGTTACTTTTATGATACGGTATGAGTTTGTATATGTCTATTTTATTGCAAAAAAAGAATGTTGGCGACTACTCTTATATGAGTAGCCCCAACATTTAGTATAGAGCCTTTTTATATTGGATACATGTGTTATCCTATAGTATTCACTATAAAAACAATCTGCTATAGTACTAAGGAAAGCTATATAAATCGTTAGAGGAATAGTGTATACTATATGTATGATATGGAATACTTGGAATATTGAAAGTACTTTCGTTCTACGAAAGATGATGTGTTATAACACTATACTATATACTATTGTATACGTTATATAAGTATAAGAAAGGATACCTATGCAAGAAATTGTAGTAGGCGGTTTATATCGTCATTTTAAAGGCATGTTATATTATGTGATTGATATTGCTATTCATTCCGAAACAGATGAGCCTCATGTAGTGTACCAACAGTTGTATGGTGAGCGGAAAACATTTGTACGTCCCCTAGTGATGTTTGCTAGTGAAGTGGACCATGAGAAATATCCTGATGTTAAGCAGAAAGATCGCTTTCAGTTGGTCAATGGTTGGGATGTAGAACAGCAGTTGCGGTAAGGAGGTTCTGTGAATAGGAAATATTTTTTCTTTGATATTGATAATACACTAGCAGTGTGGCCTGATGGAACGATTCCTGAAAGTGCTCAATACTCCTTGGAGTATTTGCAGGATACAGGGCATCACGTGGCGCTTGCTACGGGTCGTTTACAGGCAGATGCTATGCGCTTTGCCAAGATGGCAAAGACTCCGAATTTTGTGGCTGATGGAGGCTATAGCATTACAGAAAATTATGAAGTGCAATGGATGCAGGGCATGGACAGGGACCGCTGCGTGCAGTACCTTAAGTATTTAACAAGCCACAATGTGCCTTGGGGGGTCACACATAAAAACGAATTTGTTCGCATTACTCCTTATGAAAGTGTCCTAGCATGGGATCCGAAGTGGGAGATGATAAAAAATGAAGTCGTACCAGACTTGGTACCTGAGGATATTGAACACTTTTACAAGGTCTATGCATTCATTACAGAAGAAGAGGAACAGCGCCGTGGTATTGTACATATGACGAAGGATTTAATTCGCTATGGGGAAGGATGCATTTTGTTTGAACCTATGGATAAGGCCTATGGAATCCAGAAAATGATGGATCGTTTTTGTGCATCCTACCAAGATGTGATCGTATTTGGGGATGGATATAATGACCTGTCCATGTTCCGACCAGATTGGCTGAACATTGCCATGGGAAATGGCCGTGATGCTCTGAAAGAAAAAGCTGACTATGTGACTGCATCTTGCTATGATGATGGAATTTATAAAGCATTACAACATTTTGGTTTTATACCGAAGCAGTTTTAGTATGAATGAAGTAGATAGTATACTTTCATCATAACTATATGAAGCGGTTTGAACATCAAAATTAGTTATAGTATAATAAAGCGTAGATATATCGAAATGGGTCTTAAAAGGAGGACATACCATGGATTTAATTCAAAGTTTAAAAGAGCAAGCAAAAGGCTTGGGTAAAAAAATTGTATTGCCAGAATTCGAAGATAGCCGTGTCATCGAAGCAGCGGCTGCGATTTTGAAAGAAGGTTTCTGCGTGCCTGTATTGGTTGGTGCAGAAGATAAAATTCAAGCGGCAGCTACAGCAGCTGGTGTATCTTTGGAAGGTGCTGAAATCATCAACCCAGCTACATTCGGCGAATTAAACAAAATGGTAGATACATTTGTAGAATTGCGCGCGAAAAAAGGCATGACACCTGAAAAAGCACGCGCTACTATGACTGGCGATGCGTTATTCTTCGGTGCTATGCTAGTGCGTTTAGGTTTGGCTGACGGCATGGTAGCAGGTTCTGCTAGCCCTACAGCAAACGTACTTCGTGCAGCTATCCAAGTAGTAGGTACACAAGCTGGTTTGAAAACTGTATCCAGCTCTATGCTTGTGATCACTGATAAAAAAGAGTATGGCGATGATGGCCTATTAATCTTCTCCGATTGCGGCGTTATTCCTAATCCAACATCTGAACAATTGGCTGATATCGCTGAGTCCAGCGTTGGTAAAGCTCGTTCCGTGGCAGGTATGAAAGAGCCTCGCGTATCCTTCTTGTCCTTCTCCACAAAAGGATCTGCTTCTTCTCCAGAAGTTGATAAAGTGGTAGCAGCTGTAGAAGACTTGAAAGGCCGTAACGTTGACTTCGCATTCGATGGGGAATTGCAATTAGATGCGTCCATCGTTCCATCTGTAGCAGAACGTAAAGCTCCAGGATCCAATGTAGCTGGTAAAGCTAACATCTTGATTTTCCCTGACTTACAAGCTGCTAACATTGGTTATAAATTAGTACAACGCTTTGCTGGCGCTACTGCTATCGGACCAATCATCCAAGGTTTGGCAAAACCAATCCATGACCTTAGCCGTGGTTGCTCCGTAAGTGATATCGTTGACCTTTGCGCGATTGCTGCAGTGGAAGCAAAATAAGTCGTCTCTGGTTACGTTATGTAGCCTGTGGGTCGTCTCTGGTTGCCCTATGTAATCTTGTGGCTAACCTTGTTAACTAAATAGAAAGGCGTGGCACATTCCTTCGCAAACGGTATTTCATAATGTTTGCTCAGGAACATGCCACGTCTTTTTTTGTTTATGCAATTTAGGCAGTAAAGGGTGCCACAAGATGTGCTACGTACAACTGTATTCCTCAGTGAAGAGCACGACACATTCCTCCGCAAACTGATCCTGCGGTAGGTTTGCTCCGGAACATGTCGTGCTCTTCTTGCGTTTATGTGATTTGGTCAGTAAAAACGCCACAAGGCTACTACACCTAACGGCATTCCTCAGAAAAAGAAGTCCTAAAATGCTTATGGCTCACATGGGTATTAAATAATAGAAGCAATTCTATTTCCCACAACGAAAGGTCATAGACTTTCACAAGAAAACCATCCTGAGGTGCATACCTTGGGAGGGTTTTTCTAATTTGTGCTTTTAGTGTTACCTGACATGTGATATAATGGGAATATAAAAAGAGAGCCAATAACGTGGTGGTAGCGTTAGGCTCATCTGGGATATAGAATGGGCCTAACGTGCATAAGTAGTAGGAATACTTATTATAGCGTTAGGCTTTTCACATATTTAAAGATTATTTCTTCAAATAAGTGAGTAATGCTAATAGGAACATAGCGAATAAAATCATGATAGAAATTGCTTCGAATACGGTTATATTACTCACCTCCCTTACTAAGTAAGAAAGATGAACCTAACTCACGTTAGAGACTCTCATGGCTATAGTATATCATAATAATATTCGTAATGTGAAAAATAAAGTAATTACTAATAAAAGGGCAATCCGTTTTCTAATCTTTTGTAGGTTGATTGGGCGTGACAGATTGCCTTTTTATATATGTGAAAAGGAAAATATGTTATAATGAAGGTAATCAATAAAATTATCAATTAGGAGTTAATATGAAAGTTACCTATTTAGAACATAGCGGTTTTGTCATTGAAGATGGCAGACGGGCCTATGTATTTGATTACTGGAAAGATCCAGCCGGAGTGATAGATACATTAGTAGCACAAGGTTACGAGTTACATGTTTTTGTATCCCATATCCATCATGACCATTACGTGAAATCAATTTTCAAATATTTACCATATATACACAGTGTTTGGTACCATGAAGATGTGCCAGCTTTGCGAGATATTTTCAAGGAATTGCAGGAGACAGCAGGGGATAAGCAAGATGCTGAGAAAGCTAGTTTGGTGTTAGAAAGAATCAAACAAGGGTGTTCTAATCAAGGCCAAAATATGACAGAGAAACATCTAACAGAAGAATTGGTACAACATGTGTTTTCTTTGCACTCCATGAAAGTAGGCGACACATTAGAATCAGATAATCTGACTGTCACTATGTTTGGTTCCACTGATGAAGGCGGTTCATTCTTGGTGGATACAGGTACGCATCGCATCTTTCACGCAGGAGATTTAAACTGGTGGCATTGGTCTGGAGATACGCCTGAGAATATTGCAGAGGCAAAAGCGTTAAAGGAGAAAGAATTTGCACCTCTAATAGGTTTGTCTGTGGATATTATGATGTTTCCTGTAGATGCTCGATTAGAAGTAGCTCGTGAGTGGGGAGCCTTAGAAGTGTTAGGTATAATGAACACGAAACTATTTATTCCTATGCATGCCAATGGATCTATTTGGGTGCCCTCGGAAACATTCCGCCACACATACCCAAACCAACGTTGCTGGATTCCGGAACAACCGGGTGATGTAATAGAGGATGTGAACTAAATGACAGTGTGGTTACAACGTCATGGAGCAACGGCGTTACTAGTACTGATGAGTGTCATATTCTTAGTCTCCTATCCCTTGCATAGAGATCCTTTATGGGGTCTCATCACGCATATTTCAGGGGCTGCCATGATTGGTGGCTTAGCTGACTGGTATGCGGTGACAGCACTGTTTACGAAACCCTTGGGGATTCCTTTCAAAACGGCGCTCATCCCTAGGAATAAGGAACGGTTCGTGGAAATGGCACGGCATATGATGGTGGACGAACTCCTTCGGGTATCTCATATGTACGAGGTACTGAAACAGGAACGTGTACCAGGGCGGATTGTGTCATTTATGAATAGTGCCACTGGTCGGGGATATGTTCACGTGTGTTTTGAGGAACTGAAAGACCATGTGTTGCCCCATGTGAAAGAAAATTTACTGCAAGAACAATTGCTAGGGCATATCAAGAATGGTGTGGAATCTTGGCGAGTGACACCTTTTGTGGTTAGTTTGTGTCGTCAACTGTTAGAACGAGAACGAGCAGAGGTGCTATGGATGCATATCAACCGTATGCTTCAACGATTGCTAGCGGCGGAAGGGATTCGCCCCTACTTATTAGGGCTAGTATCCTCTGTGATGAATCGCTATGCAGACAATTCATTTTTGCGAGAATTGGCATTAGCATTAGGTGGGGAGTCACTTTCACCGGAATACATTACACACATGATACAGGTGAAAGGCTGTGCTTATTTAATGAGCCAAGAATCCTTGCAGTCGCCCTTGGGGTCTGCGGTATACACGAAGGCTCGGTGGGCTGTGGATGAACTAGCACAGAATGGACAGTGGCAACGGAAATTAGAAGATAAAAAAAATGCTTGGTTCCGGGAGTTCATCGAAGACGGCTATGTGTTGGAAGATACCTTAGACTTAGCGCGCTATGTAGAGCAAGGAGAAGCGGAATTATATCATTTCTTTGAGCGCTTGGAAACGAATGCTGTGAAAGGTCGTAAGGCAGAGCGATTTATTCTATTCCAATTGTTGCATGTCTTAAATTACGTACGCCCTTGGATTGAACAGATCGTCGTGCGCGAGATGAATCGATTCACGGCAGAGGAAATTACCCGCATATTACAATCTAAATTGGGCTATGATTTACAGATGATACGCATTAATGGGTCCTTGGTAGGTGCTATTTTAGGCGGTCTCTTCTACGGATTGACCTTGCTGAAAGGAGGGATTGTATGAGCCCTCGTGTTATAGAAATACCAAGAACGCCCTATACAACCTATGCGAATCGCTTGCTGCTCACCATGGCGGTTTTGTTTGGCTTGGTGTGGTGGGGACAGTGGTATATCACAGCTCCTTGGTATGATGGTTTGTATTGGTTTGTCCAATCGGCCCTCATCGGTAGCGTAGCGGACTGGTTTGCGGTGACTGCTTTATTTCGAAAACCTTTGGGTGTGTCCTTTCATACTGAACTGATTCCGCGGAATAAGAATCGCCTTATTGAGGGGATTATCCGCATGGTGAATACGAAACTTCTCACCTATGATCAATGTAAAAGGGCTATTGAACGGGTACAGTTTGTACCGTTTATAGACCAATATATTCGTAGTGATGTAGGACGGAATACGGTGCGCCAAGGGATTGCCACCGTGCTGTCGGAGTTGTGGGAGCGACGTAGTGATCGGGAGTGGGCCCAATGGGGTGCACAACGGTTGCGGAAATTTTTGCATAATCAGTCTTTTATCGGTCCTATGCAACAGACTTTACTACATGTGTGTGAGCACAATCGTTATGAAAGTGTGGTCATTCGCGGCATCGACTATTTGCAGAGGGCTCTGTATACACCGAAGGCACAGCAATGGCTAGAAGCGGTTATTGAGGAAGAAATCGAAAAGCGCAAGAAAGATGTAGTGTCTGCCATGCTCATTGGACTTTCAGAAGGATTGAACATCGTGAACGTCCAAGAAATGGCACGGGCCATCATCGAAGAAGTGCATCAAATGTTGGAGTGCTGGAAACAGCCGAACAGTACGGAACGCCTCGTGTGGTTGCATCAATGGGTAGGACCTTTGCAACATATGGCGTCGAACCGAAGCATCACAAAGACCTTGGACGATGCTATTCAACAGTGGATCGATGTGCAAGATTGGGAGCTCATGTTAGAAGAGTATGTATGCCCACGGATTCGTGAAGGCATGGTATCTGCGGATGGGACATCGCCAATGGCCATTGCGTTGGAATCGAGTTTTCAAGAGTTGTGGAATCATTACTGTGAAGAGCCGGGCATGGTGGAACGGTTAGAAGAAGCCTTAACTCATATTATGCTGCACATTGCTTCGAAGAGCCATGGGTTTATCGGTATCATCATCCGTGAAGTACTACAAAGCTTAAGTACAGAACGGTTCATCCATTTTATTGAAAGTAAGGTGGAAGAAGACCTTGCTTGGATCCGCATTAACGGTGCCCTCGTAGGCGGCGTAGCAGGATTGGGGACCTGGTTGTTCTTGTATTATGTGTATGAGCCAGTGTTGCATGGACTAGGAATACTATAATTTCTAGAAAATATTTTATAGTGTAAGCGGAGTGCAGTTCTATAGTGTGGATGTATTTCGATTGGAATAGAATGTATATGGCTGTTTTCTGATTGGATTAATAGTATATAGGATACACGTTCTGTGATGCGCATTGTTTAGCAAATCGAATATATATTAAAAAACAGGGGACCCAGATTCGATGGAATCGGGTCCCCTGTTCTCATTTGAAAGTTCTATATGGTTGCAGCTCTCTAATTGAGACATATAGGTAATGAAAAGTTTCGTTGTTACAGTGATAGGATTATGCTTCTTGCACGGTGTTAAGGTTGAGCTCCAAGTCTTTGATCATTTGTAGATCATCTAATGGAGAGCGACCAGCTGTTGTTAGGTAACCACCCACCATAATACCGTTCAAACCACCTTTTAATGCGTAAGATTGTAAGTCACGAAGGTTCACTTCACGACCGCCAGCCGTACGAATCAAAGCCTTTGGCAATACGAAACGGAACACAGCAAAGGTTCGAAGAATTTCCAATGGAGGAATTGGTTTATTGTTTTCGAATGGTGTGTTCTTGATAGGGTTAAGAATGTTCAAAGGAACGGAGTCTACCCCTAATCGTTTTAACTCGAATGCCATTTCAACACGTTGCTCTTTGGTTTCATTCAATCCCAAGATACCGCCGGAGCAAACACGAATGCCTGCCTTTTGTGCATTGGAGATAGTGAACATTTTATCTTCATAAGAGTGTGTTGTACAAATGTCTGGGAAATGGCTTGGTGCTGTTTCGATGTTGGAGTGATAACGTGTCACACCAATTTCTTTTAATTGCACGGCTTGCTCGTAAGTCAATAAACCAAGGGAGCAACAAATCTCTAACCCAGTTTCTTTACGAATACGAGTGAGAGCGCTCAAGATTTGCTCGAACTCTTTTGGGTTGTTTGTGTTACGGCCACTTGTAACGATGGAGAAGCGGATAGCGCCAGCTTCTTTCGCTTTTTTAGCAGCGTTAACGATTTCATCCTCTTCCATGAAAGGATACACAGTAACACCAGTGTCATGATGGGCGGATTGAGCACAGAATTTACAGTTTTCTGGGCATTTACCGGAACGGGCGTTCACGATGGCACATAGGTCTACTGTATCGTCATTGAACTTTTGACGGATTTTATCAGCCATAGCTAAAAGAATCATAGTGTCTTCGTCAGATGTGTGAATCAGCTGCTCTGCCTCTTCACGAGTGATCTCGCCACCATCTAATACTTTTTGCGCGTAGGCTATGATTGTTTCATAGGAAATAGATTTGGATACAGTTTCCATAATTACACCTCGTAATAGTTGTTTGATTTTAATGACTACATCATAATGACTACATTATATATCTATTGTTAACTTGCGTCAATAGTATAAGCGTTAACAGAGAGTGCTGATTAAGTATCAATGCCCCTCGAAAGAAATTCATGCTTTTGGTGTAGTCATTTTTCGTGTTTACTTTTATAATAGAGAGTAAGAATATATTTTAGAAATAATAGCTTAATTTTTGGGGATAATGGAGTAATAAAAGGAACCGCCCAAGAACTGAGAGTTAAAGATAGATATATACATGTAAGGGCGTAAGGTTTGTTATTCTGGAGGGCCTAGATGATTGTCCTAGATGCAAATGCAGGGATTCCCATGTACGAGCAGGTATATGAGGCTGTAAAAGTACATATTGAGCAGGGCTTATACCGTCCAGGGGAACGGCTTCCTTCTATACGATCTATGGCGGCACAGTTAGGGGTCAGTAAGATTACGGTGGAACAAGCCTATCTACAACTGGCTACGGAAGGATATATTCAAGCTCATAACAAGGCCCCTTATGAGGTATTGGAGATTGTGCAGCCTCTAGGTGGCGATTGTGATACTATGATGCAGAATTATCCTACATGGAATATGTCCTGTGAAGGAAGTCTTTCACCAGTGAAATCTCCGATTCTCTACAATTTTGCTACCGGAGACATGGATCCAGAAGGATTTGATTTTAAGCGATGGAAGCGTTTTATTGGATATGCCTTACGAGATACGAAACGTCTTATGACCTATGGTCAATTAGAAGGGGAACCAGAACTGCGGGGTGCGTTGAATCAATATTTGCAACAGGCACGAGGTGTAAGAGCTACAGCAGATCGTATTCTTGTGACTAGTGGTACTCTTAATTCTTTGCAAATGATCGTCTCTTTATTGCAACGTCAAGGAAAATCTAAGGTGGCTTTGGATCGTCAAAGTCCTAGTTTTGCGAAAGCAGTTTGGAAGGACTATGGATTTTCTGTGCTAGAACTAGATATGCGTTCTCCGGGGCGAATCCATACTCTTCAAAAAGCGCAGATAGATGTGGTCTATTGTATGCCATCTCATGGAGATAGTATGGGACGCATCATGACGATACAAGAACGAATGGAATTGTTGCGATGGGCTCAGCATAAAGAGGCATATATTATCGAGGATGACTATGATAGTGAACTTCGTTATTATGGGAAGCCTGTATTATCCTTACAAGGAATGGATAGAAATGATTGCGTGATTTACATGGGCACACCATCGAAGGTATTACCACCTTCTATTCGATTAAGCTATCTTGTATTGCCAATCACTTTGTATAAAGACTTTCATAGTCATCGTAAAGATTACGGGCAAAGTGCTAGTGTCCTAGAACAGTTGGCATGGGCTATGTATATGAATGCAGGGGAATGGAATAAACAAATTCGTCGGCTTCGAAAACACTATTTAGAAAAAAGTAAGTATTTTACTAGTTTATTGCGACGCTATTTGGGTGATACTTATGAAGTGGTTGCTCCTGAAGGAGGAGTCTATGCAGGGGTGCGACTCAGGTATGTGGATGGAGAACAGTTGGCATTACGAGCCTTAGCATCGGCTTGTGATGTTAAGGTGTTAGATACAGTGGACACCGATATGGTGGAGGTTTTATTGTCTTTTAGCGGTATTCCTACCTGTGAATTAGAACGGGCAGTACAGATATTAGCAAAGGCATGGAAAGGGTTATAATATGGGTATACCATTTAGATTTATACAATGTGGGGATCTCCATTTAGGGGCGCCTTTTCGCTATTTAAAATCATTTGGCAGATCCTTAGATGCAGCCATGGTACGCGCTACCTATACATCCTTTCAGAATATTGTAAATCTAGCTATTCGTCAGCGTGTAGCAGCAGTTCTGGTTACAGGTGATGTATATGATGGAGTAGACCATCTTTTAGAAGCAGAGATGCATTTTGTACGTGGATGTGAAAGTTTGGATAAGGAACAGATTGCTGTTTATGTAGTACAAGGTAATCATGACCCTGCTGATAGTTGGAAGCGACATATGCCGTTGCCAAAGAATGTGCATATCTTTTCATCTGAATGGGTGGAACGGTTTCCGCTTCTAGTGCGAGGACAAGAGGTAGCGGGTCTGTATGGACGGAGTATTGACCATAGTACACAATATGAAGATATGGCCTCTACTATCCATCCATTGCGGAGCGATCCTTTTTCCATTGCCCTGGTGCATGGTACAGTAGGCATCCATGAAGGGCATGATCAGACAGGACCTTGTACACTGGAATCCTTGCGTAGCATTCCTATTCAATATTGGGCCTTTGGGCATGTTCATAAGCGTCAAATTATTAGCGATCATCCATATATTGTGTATGCAGGAAATACACAAGGATTGCATCGTGGTGAAAGCGGGCCGAAAGGTTGCTATGTAGTGGATGTATCTAGTCGTGGTACTGTAGAAACGCAATTTTATGAGACGAATGCCATCCGTTTTGCTGAAGAGACTATTGATTTAGGACAAGTAAAATCTGTATTGGAGATGTTAGAAATGTTGCGTCACAAAAAAGAGATGTTACGGAAATCTAATATATCTATTTTGTTATCGATTCGCTTAATAGGAGCAGGACCTTTATCAGAGATGGCACGAGATAGCAAGGTTCTAGCTACTTGGATAGAGGAATCTCATGCTGAAGAGACAGGTAAATATGGAGTGTATATTATCGGTATCGATTGTGAATTAGGTAGTATTAGTCATCCAAGTATAGCACCGGGGATGATTAGGGATTATGTGAAAGCTATCGATTCCATGCATACGGGGATAGAAGCACTAGAAATGATTGTAAAAGCTCGCCCAGAATGGAAGCGATTAGGAACGCATAGTCGACTAGTGACAGAGGCTATGTTGCAATCTGCCTATGAAAAGGCGAGACGTGATGGAGTCCGTTTATTACAGGGGAATGATCATGAAGATTAAAGAGATATATATAGAACAATATGGCCCCTATACTAAGTGGAGATTTCAGCCCCATGATACAGGATTACATGTGTTATATGGACCGAACGGGAGCGGAAAAACTACATTGCTCCAAGCCTTTCGTGGTATTTTACTGGGAACAAAGAGGAAAGAAGAGCCTGTAGATGGATATATTCTAGTGGAGCGAGGAGGTCACACATACCATATTGGGCGTAAAGGAAAAGAACTAGACTTTTACGAGGTAGGAGGAGAGCGCTATACCGTAGAGCCAGCAGAATTATGGTGGCAAGGACTAGATAAAAAGACGTACGATCGCATTTTTGCTATTACCTTAGATGATCTACAAGGGGTAGACATCATACAGGAAGTAAACGTGAGAACTCGGTTTTTTGGTGCTGAGGGCGGAGAATCTCTGGGTACACTTGTGAAAGATGTAGATGAATTAGCCAGTCAGTTATTAGTAGCATCACCTACTGGTAAGCGAACCATTAATGCTTTGTTGGACCGTTTGCAAGAGTCAGAACAGGAAATCCGTAAACTTCAGCAAGGAGAACAGGAGTATTATACATGGCAAGCTTCTTTAGTAGAGCTAGAACAGAAAGAAACTGCATTGCAAGAGCAACGGCAAGAGCGCAAGGAGTATCTACAAGAAGTGGAACGTGTTTTGCGTGCTTGGGATACGTATAAACGGGCAGAAGAAGCAAAACAACATATGCATCAATTCCATGTGAATGAGCCTTTAGAACGAGAAACGTTTTTAGCGTTAGATGAAGAAATTCGTCGCTGCCAAGAGTATATGCGTGTGTGGCGTGGTAAAGAGGAAGGGCTAGTACCAGATAACTTTGATCCCGAAGATAGGCTTGGAATGTATGAGCAAGAAATTGAAAGTTTGTACCAAGAGATATCTAAGTGGACACAGTTAGAAAAAGAATGCCGTGAAGGAGATCTCTATCTAGAAAAAGTACAGGCGCAACTGGCAATCATAGGAAAATCTCATAAGTATTGGCGTGATGTAGAAGAGTTTCCTAGAGATGTGAATTGGCATGATGGGGAACAAGCAGCACGGCAATTACGAAGTGCTCGTGAAGCCTATGAGGCATGGCAACGTCGAGAGCCGTTTCCACAGGATGATAGAGCCCTTCAGGTAGCTGATGCAGTGAGAGGGCTAGAAGAAAAACAAACTGCCCTAGAAGCTCTCAAGAATGCATACCTATTAGGACAACAGGCTGAGCCTGAGGTAATAGTGAAATCGGGACGAGCTTACTATATAGGTGGAACAGTATTAGTAGTGTTAGGTATAATCCTATTAGCTTGGCATATGACTTATGCAGATGTGTTTGGTACACAGGCTATAGCGGGCATCCTAGGGGTATTGCTAGGCGTGGCTCTAATAGTTCAAAAATATAAGGCGAGAAAAACAGGTTCAGTAGGTGCGAACACATCTGTTAAAGACTTCTCAAGTTTGGAAGAGATAGCTAAACGAACTATGCCAACTACGGAAGAGGAGTATGAAAGTTTACTTTCAGATATACAGGAAGTAGCGGAACAAATCAAAGACTATGAAGAGGATGTAAGCCATTTTAAGGCTTACGAAGTAATGAAAGCGCAGTGGGTGACGGAAGGTAAAACCTTGGAAGCGGCAGGCACTGAGGCCATGGATGTCTGGGAAGCCTGGTTGCCAAAGGCGGCTAAACAGACGAACCGAGATGATGCATTCTATGGCATGAAAGAAGAATATCAAGCGTATCATGAGCGATTACGTGAGTTTGAGGGCTACCAAAAGCAAGTGGGCTTGCATCATGAACAATTGGATGCGATTGTGAATCGGTGTCGAAAATTGTGGAGCTCCTTGCAGTTGCAGACATTGCCATCTATCGTAGAGCTGCGTGTAGTCTATCATCAATTGCAATTACATAAGCAGAATCGTGTGCGGTGGGAGCAAAAGGAAAGCCAGCGTAAAAACTATCGTGAAGAATATGCTACGTGGAGCAAGAAAGAAAAAGAGTTATTCTTAGCCCAAGAAGAGTTGATTCAAAAAGGTGGTGCTAAGAGTGCGGCAGAATATCGTCAGCGCTTATTGGAACAGGATCAATATAAGCAGTGGGAGACGATTTATCGGCAAAGTCAGCGACAATTGGATTTGTTGGCACCGAAAGAATTTCATAAGGATGTGTGGTATCGTCGTTTACAAGGCAATGATAAAGGGAAGTGGGAATTAGAGTACTCCCGCAGTGAAACGGAATTAGCGAATATTGAATCATCCTTACAGGCATTGTATGAAGAGCGGGGGACCTTGCAGGAATCTATGCGCCACTTGAGCACATCTCATGCAGTGTCCGAAGCATTGTTGAAAAAAGAACAACTAGAAGCGGAGCTTCGAGAAGCTTTAGAAGAGTGGATGACTTATGTATTCATCAACCATGGCATGGAACTAGCACAACAAGAATACGAAACAGATCGGCAACCGGCGATGCTGGCGAGAGCGTCTGCCTATGTGAAAGCCATGACAGGTGGTATCTATACTCTGCATATGGATGATGCGCATAAAGGGGCATATGTAAAAGATACAACGGGACGAGAGATTCCTTTATGTAAATGGAGTAGTGGACTGGGAGATCAAGTGTATTTGGCATTGCGACTTAGTTTGGCAGAGTCATTTGCTGAAAAAGTAGAATCTTTACCGTTACTGTTAGATGATGTGTTAGTTAGATTTGATTTAGAACGGCAAAAGTTGACGTTACAGGTAATAGAAAGAATTAGTGAACATACACAAGTATTTTTATTTACTTGCCATGAGACGACGAGCCAGTTAGCTAGCGAAAATGCGCATACATATAATCTTGAGTCTATAGGTATGGGCATCACTTCTAACGCTATATAAGTCGTCACTTGTAACGTTATGTAGCCTGTGGCGGGGTTAACTAAATATGATAAAGAGAAGACCGTAACACACCCCTTCTCAAACTATACAGTGGTTATGTTTGTTCAGGGGTATGTTACGGTCTTCTTGCGTTTGTGTGATTTAGGTAGAAAGGCCCGCCACAAGGCTACTACGCGTGACGGCGTTCCTCTGGGGGGCTCTTTTTTTGTTGCTTCAATTATAGCGATTTTAAGATTTAGCTAACCATAAAAGTTCACGTTATGAGTAATTTGCAGTATAATAGTAATCGAAGAGTCAACGACGTGTTGTTGGGCTCATCTTTTCCCATTATGGGAGGAGGTGGTTGCTATGACTAAGTACGAAAAGATTTCCTTAATCATTGCGCTTACTAGTTTAGCAATTCAAATCAGTGACGTATTAAAATAGTCAATGAAAAAGCCTAACGAATAAGGTCTAGGACACCTTACCACGTTAGGCAAATTTCGTTTTGCATGTTTTTTGAGATGAGCCTAACGCCTTCACACGTTGATGGCTCTTCTTTTGTTATTTTCATTATAGCACGATTTATAAATGTATTACAAGACTAACATATATGATGGGGTTCGTGTGCTAGATATTCCGATGTAAGAGTAGTATAATACTCTCTATATGAGAGGAGTGTATGATGAACTATTCTTGGATACGGAAATATTGGATATATATAACAGTGGTGGCGGCACTACTCATTGCGGGCGGTGTGTTCGCGTGGATGCAGCCCAAAACGGTGCAAGTGATGAATCCTGTGGAACGTCAAATGCCAGTACGCATCAGTCATGAGGCAAATATTACGGCATTGCATAAGGCTAGTGTAGAATCGACGGTATCGGGGCCGGTGTCTACTTTCACAGTGAAAGTAGGTGACATGGTAAAAGCTGGTCAAGTGCTAGCTATGATTGATACCACATCACTACAGCAACAACTGCAATCTTTATTAGGACAGTTGCAGGAGGCGCGGAGTCGAGCGCCACAACAGAGTGCATCGACTACAGTGGTGGGTGGTAGCGTATCATCAGCGGATGTGGAGAGGGCACGATATATGCGTGATGCTGGCATTATTACGAATCGCGAGTTTGAAACGATTGCGGCGAGGGCGCAATCACAAGTGGTAACGGTTCCTTCCTATTCAGGCGGATCTGGGGCGGATACCTCGGGTATTGAAGCAGCCATCGCTAAAATACAAGCACAAATGGCGGCAGCGCAAGTGCTTTCACCGATGGAAGGTAGAGTAGCAGCTATTTATAATGAAGATAGAAAGATTGCCATCGAAGGGAAGCCACTTATTCTTATACAACAAGATTCTCCAGTGGTGGCCACATTGAGTGTCCCACAAAGCTTTGGATCTATTTTGAAGCAGCCCGGCATCACTGGTGGCGTGGATGTCTATTTAGATGTAAATGGAACACAGGTGCCGGGACAGATTACATTTGTGGGAACCGAATCAGGGCCGAGTATCACGGTGAAAGCAACTTTTAACGTACAATCTGGACAAGTGACGATTGGAGAGTTCTATACATTGGTGATTGAAACGAAAGCGGAAGCACCGGCGCTTACTTTGCCTAAAGAAGTTATTCGTGATGGTGAGAATGGTAAGTTTGTATATGTGTTAACAGATGAAAATACAATTGATATTAAGACAATTGAGATTGGATTAGAAGTGGATGGTGCTGTGACCATACTTGATGGGTTAAACCCGACAGATCGAGTAGTCACAAGTAAAGGGAACTTCGAGCTGGGCGAAAGCGTTCACTTGTGATGCTATGTAGCCTGTGGTGGTTTTAACTATATGTGATAAAGGGGAGAGCACGGTATACCCCCTCTCAAACGGTATTTCATAATGTTTGTTCGGGGGCACACCGTGCTCTTCTAGTGTTTACTTGATTTAGTCAATAATAACACCACAAGGCTACTACGCATAACTGCGTTCTCTTCGGGGACGATGTGTGGGAAGAGGCCGGTACATTCCTCAGAAGGAAAGTTTATGAGTGGTTGGTAGGGGGAATGTTCATATATTTGTATGATGTAGTTAATAATATAGATATAAAGGTTCAACACATGAGAGGGTTGGTTAATGAAGAGATAAAATATTGGTAGAGTACGACATCCTATTTGCGTAGAGATAAGGATATTATTTGATGAAAGTTTTAAGATGCTATAGGTATAACTTCGTTGTCTACTAGGAGTGTTGAATTATTATATACATATAGAGGATGGGCATAAAAATTTAAAATTGGGGGTTGCTTTTTGCTTGGAAATGGAATATACTATTAAACATGTTCGAGAGAACTGAGCGTTCATACTCGTGAGAGTATTGAATGAAAAAAAGATTAAAAATAACTGTTGACACGATATTGTGAATCTGTTATTATAATCTAGTCGCCACAACACAGTGTTGT